>JAKUSY010000579.1 GCA_022451445.1 Planctomycetota bacterium | reverse complement strand
TTACCGGTACCCGGCCCTTGCCGTCCTTGGCTGGCAGAAGAAGCTGGGCGCAGACTCCTTTCAGGGTCACCGACAACATGGTCCGAACCTGGTTTTGCTGATCTTCCGGAAATACATCGATGATCCGGTCCACGGTCTTGGCCGCGCTGTTGGTATGCAGCGTCGCGAAAACAAGGAAGCCCATTTCCGCCGCGGTAATCGACAGCGCGATGGTCTCAGGATCACGAAGTTCGCCAACCAGGATAACGTCAGGATCCTGCCTGGTGGCGGCCCTGAGAGCCTGCGAAAAAGTGGGTGAATCGACCCCGATTTCACGCTGCGTGAAAAAGCTCTTCTTGTTCTGGTGAACAAACTCGATGGGCTCCTCGATGGTGATGATGTGCTTTTTCTGGTTCGTGTTGATGTAGTCAAGCAACGAAGCCAGGGTGGTCGATTTCCCGCTCCCCGTGGGGCCGGTGACGAGGATCAGGCCGCTATTGAGTTTTGTATATTTCAGGATGACATCAGGAACCCGAAGTTCCTCGAGCGGAAGAATCTCCTGGGGAATATAACGGAATACAATACCGGGACCGGTGCGAGTCACAAAAGCGCTGACGCGAAAACGAGCCATATCGGAAATCTCGTAAGCGAAATCGACATCATTGTGCTCTGAGTAAATATTCCGGCTACGCTCGGTAAGGATCTCATCGATCAGCTCCGCCAGCTGCTCTTTCTCGAGAGGCTCCTTGCCGATGGCACGAAGTTTTCCGTGAACCCGTACCTTCGCCGGAACACCTGTAGTCAGGTGAAGATCTGATCCTTCAAGCTCATGGAGCTTCTTGAGATATGCGTCTACTATGTGTGCCATAACGGTCTGTTAAGTAAACCTGTCCTTGATCTCGGCGTGGAACTGCGCCGTTTCCCGTGTGATGATTTTCTTCCTCAACAATTCGAGAATCGAATCATCCATGGTGCACATACCCTTCTTGGTGCCTGTCTGCAAAACCGATTGCAATTGGAACGTCTTTCGTTCCCGGATCATATTGGCAACGGCAGGAGTAGCGTCCATGATCTCCAGGGCAGGCTCGCGCCCGAGTCCATCCTCCCGGGGCAGAAGCTGCTGTGAAATCACTCCACGAATGGACTCGGACACCATAGCCCGAATCTGCTCCTGCTCCTTGGGAGGAAAAACATCAATGATCCGGTCCACGCTTCGAGTCGCGTTTGTTGTATGAAGCGTTCCGAAGACGAGGTGTCCCGTTTCTGCAGCGGTAATCGCCATCGCCACAGTATCCAGGTCGCGCATTTCCCCGACGCAGATGTAATCGGGATCGGATCTCATCGCCGAGCGCAGCGCGCTTGCGTAGGTTTCGGTATGAACCTCAACATGCCTCTGGTTTACATTGCAATTCCTGCTGGGGATGATGTACTCGATCGGATCCTCGACCGTGACGATATGATCATTCTGTTCCCGGTTGACGATGTCCAGGAGCGCTGTCATCGTCGCAGTCTTCCCGGACCCTGCCGGGCCCGTGATCAGCACGATTCCCTGCCTGTACTTCGTGAATTTCGCAAGGACCTCGGGCAGGTGAAGCTCCGAGAGGGTGGGGATCTTGTTGGGGATGATTCTGAAAATGGCATCGATACCCTTGCGCTGCCTGAGGGCGCTGGCACGGTAGCGGCCGTGATCCTTGACGTAACAGAAATCCAGATCGTTCTTTTCCTTGAAGGTTTTCAGCTCGAACTCGTTGAGGGTTTCTTCGATGCGCGCCTGGGTGTCCTCGGCGCTTAGAGCGGGATGCTTCAGGTAGACGATCGAACCATGAAGACGCATGAACGGAGGTGAGTCCACCTGGAAATGGAAGTCCGAAGCTCCCACCTTTCGAGCCTCGACAAGGTAGTCATCGATCGGACCACCGGCGAGATGCGAAAAATCCATCTCCTCCAGCTGGGCTACCGTGACCCCGGGTCCGCTCGCGGGAGGAATCTTTCCGAAGGCCTTCCTGCTTTCAGCCTTGTCCTCACCCGGAGCCTCCCCGGCAGCTTCCTCGGAGGCTTCTTTAGCGCCCTGCTCAACCATCTGTTTTACCCGCGCCGAGATACGCTGGTAATCACTGGCGCTGATCAGGCTGTTTTCCAGCAGCAGCTTCCCCAGGCCCTCGTCGCCGGACTTCTCCATCGTGGCCAGGTATTTGCGTACCTGCGCCTCATCCGCCAGTTTGTTGGTGACGGCTATTTTTCCAAATAGCAGATCTTCTTGGGCTGGCATGTATCAACCGAAACGGGGGAATGCAGCTATCGAACCACCGGCCGAAAGCCCGTGAAACCGGGAACGGCTCGCTCAGACAGGGTCGCAGGGTTCTGGTTACATTCTTACGGGGTCAAACGACCTTGAATAGGGCAATCATACGGCTTGGCGGACATTAGTAAACCCTGAAAGCAATTGTACTTGAAGGGTGTCTCAGGCCTGTTCGCCCGCATCGATGTCTGCTTCCTCCAGCAACTCAGTGGTAGAGAGGCCGGGGAGCCG
>JAKUSY010000578.1 GCA_022451445.1 Planctomycetota bacterium | reverse complement strand
ATAGCACTATCGCAGATGTAGACCAAGATGGAGATATGGATATATATATAAATGGATCTGATATATCAAGACTACTTTTTAACAATTCATCCGCCTCTTTCAGTGAGTCTTCCTGGCTTGAGAATCTGTGAAAAGATGCCCTTCCATGCCCGGGTGATGGACAGGATGTCAGTGATCCGGAGCTTCACGCACAACAATGGAGATCACTGGGCCGCGGCCCATTGGCTGCTCACCGGGTACACCGGGGCCACCGGGTCCGACCGTAAGCCGCGGAATCCTTCCATGGGAGCGATCAGCGCTCATCTCCTCGGAGCTCATGACAAGGGTGTGCCCGCCTACGTTAACATCAATGATGGGGGCTTCGGTTTTCACGGCGCCTCTTATCTGGGGGTCTCCTGCAATCCCTTCAGGACCGGAGATTTCAGTTACGGCAACGAGGCGGGGATGCTTCCGACGGCCAGGGCCTCCAGTCTCAAGCTCGTCGAGGGGCTCACTCCTGAGAAGATCTCGGCCCGCGTGTCCCTCATGAAGCGCCTCGATGTCCTGCGCGACGGCATCGATCGGTCGGAGGCCTTTGGCGGTATGGACCGCATGTTGCAGGAAGCCGTGGATATCGTCACCTCAGGCAGGGCGCGCCAGGCCTTCGATGTTTCTCTCGAAGATAAGAAGACGCGTGAGCTCTACGGCCCCGGCTGGGGGGAGCAGGCGCTGACGGCCCGCAGGCTGATCGAGGCCGGGGTTCGCTTCGTTACCCTGAATACCGGCTATTGGGACGACCATGGAAATATCAAGGGAGCCCTCGACAGCAAGCTGCCGAGGCATGACCGGGCTCTCGGCGTCCTGGTCCAGGACCTCTCCGAGCGAGGCCTCCTTGATGACACCCTGGTGATCTCCGCCGGAGAATTCGGGAGGACTCCCAAGATCAATGACAAGGCCGGTCGTGATCACTGGCCGCAGGCGCAGAGCATCATTCTCGCCGGCGGAGGTTTCCGGCATGGGCAGGTGATTGGCGCGACCAACGACAAGGCTGAACACCCTGTCGAGCGCCCCGTCAAACCGGCTGATTTCTGCGCGATTGTCTATCACGCTCTCGGTCTGGATCCGCACCAGGAGGTGGTGAAGGATTTCTCCGGCCGGCCCAATTTCCTCCTCGAGGGAGGAGAGGTTCCCCCCGAGCTCATCTGATCGCCTCGGTGGGATTTACCAGGCTGGGGGTAGGTGAGCGGGCGAAAAAAAACGGCCGTGTTCTTGTCGAACACGGCCGCTCTGAATAGCTGGTGCCCAGGAGAGGGGTCGAACCTCCACTTCCTGTAAAGGAAACTAGGCCCTCAACCTAGCGCGTCTGCCAATTCCGCCACCTGGGCACTTTTTTTTTCCGAGCTCAGCAGTTTCCGCCGGCGGAATGAACTACCGCGGAAGACAGAGTTTATAGATGAGACGGCCCTTGCATCAAGTCTCCACACGGAAATTATGTGACTTGCCCGGGGTGGCGGTCGGGGGTCTGGACTGATAGTCTGTTTTCGTCCGGTCGGCTAGATGGCATGTTGGTTTCTCAGAAGGAGTGAATAGAGGTTGTCAGCGCAGAGCACAGAAGATCCTCAACGGGATTATCCTGCCAGGATCGGTCTGTTGGCCGGCGGAGGGACGTTTCCCTTCGCGGTAGCCAGGGCGGCCAGGAAAAACGGGATCGAGGTCGTCTGCGCGGGAATCAAGCACGAGGTCTCCAGGGAGATCGCTGAGGAGGTCTCCGTGTTCAAGGAGTTCGGCCTCGGTCGCCTGGGGCGTGTCCTGAGATTCTTCAGGAAGCATGGCATCAACGAGGTGTCCTGGGCCGGCTGGGTGCGCAAGGATCGTCTTTTTACGCCTGCCCGGATCTTTTCCCTGCTGCCTGACTGGCGTATGCTGAAGATCTGGTATTTCAGCTTGAGGGATCGGCAGAGCCAGACGATCCTGACCAGCTTTGCCGAGGAGTTTGAGCGAGAGGGTATCAAGGTGGCGCATTCAACCCGGTATTGTCCCGAGCTGCTCATCAAGGAGGGGCTTGTAGGGCGTATCAAGCCGAAGGCGAAACATCTTGAAGACATTCGCTTTGGCTGGGATATCGCCCAGCGGATGGCGGACCTCGACGTAGGGCAGAGCGTCGCCGTCCTGGAGAAAGCGACGATCGCTGTGGAGGGGATCGAGGGCACCGATCGCAATATCATCAGGGCGGGAGAGCTGTGTCGCAAGGGCGGCTTCACGGTGGTGAAGCTGCCCAAGAAGGGGCATGACATGAGATTCGACGTTCCCACCATCGGGCCGGACACCATCGAGAATCTCAAGGAGGCGGGGGGGGCGGTCCTGGCCGTCAAGGCGGAGGGTACGCTCATCCTCGAGCAGGAGCGGGTGGTTGAACTCGCTGACCGCTATGGTATCGTCGTGGTCGCCTACGAGGAGCCGCCGCATTAGCCGCCTGGGCTCCGGTGAGTGGCCCGGGGGGGCGTCCGGCGGCCGAATACTCGCAGAAGACCT
>JAKUSY010000577.1 GCA_022451445.1 Planctomycetota bacterium | reverse complement strand
CGACTCCGTTCTCCTCGAGCTTCTCGATGAGCTCCTCCCCCCAGGGGTCCTTTCCTACGCATCCAAGCAGGCTGGCGCTGGCGCCAAGCCGGGAGAGCGCCACGGCCTGGTTGGCGCCCTTGCCGCCCGGTATCAGGCTGAGGTCCGTGCCGCCCACTGTCTCTCCGGGCGGCGGGAATTTTTCCGCCCTCAGCACGACATCCATGTTGATGCTGCCGATCACGAGGATCCGCGGCTTGCTGTCCATTCCTTGCTCCTTCGATTCGTTTTGTTCCGGCAGGCTTCCCGTGCGGGAAGCCTGCTGCAGACGCAGATGGTATGAAGCTCCGGCCGTAGGGACAAGGGAAAGAATGGCTATCCGAATTTGTTGACCCCGGAAGAAAAACGAGAGAGTTTCAGCCTGGAAAAGGTATCCTGTGGGTAACAGCAGAGGGGCGAAATATGCGGATTAATATTCCAGGGTTTTCGTATTCGTCATGGGTCGCCATGGTGGTCGTCCTGGTGTCCTGGCTGCCCGGGAAACTCGAGGCCGAGGGTCCGGTCAGCAAGACGGCGCTCAAGGAGGCGGTCAGCAGGGGCTCGAAGCTGATCGTCGGGATGCAGGAGAACCTGGGAGCGAAGGGCTCTCCATCCAGTGAGTGGCCCTATGAGGGGGTCTACAGGGTTCGCAGCCCGGGAAAAAGGCGAGGGATGATCCCCATCGGGTACCGTGTCGGGGGTACGGCGATCTGTTCCTGGGCCCTGCTGAAGACGCCGGGCTACAGGTCGTCAAAAAGCGCCCAGGCCGCGGTCAAGCGGGGCCGCGATTTCATCGTCGCCGCGTTGAAGGAGCCTCTGATGTCGCCCGGCTTCAACAGCACCTACGATGTCAGGGGCTGGGGGCATGCCTACGCTCTGCAGTTCCTGCTCGAGGCCAGGGGGAGCGGAAAGCTGGGAAGCAGGCGAGCCTATGACCAGCACATTCGAGGGCTGGTAGCTACGATCGAAAAGACGGAGATAGCCCGTGTGGGCGGCTGGAACTATTCCCGCCGGGGGGGGGCGACGAGGAGCTCACCACCGTCGACCTTCATGACGGCGCCCACCCTGCAGGCTCTCTTCGCGGCCGCCGCGCAGGGCTTCAAGGTCGATCCGGATGTCGTCGACAGGGCCCTGGACTCGCTCGAGGATGCGCGCCTGGATTCAGGAGCCTTCCAGTACTCGACCTACCCCCGCTCGAAAACCGGTAAGGGATTCGAGGACGTTCCCGGGGCTGTCGGCAGGATGCCCGTTTGCGAGGTGACGCTCTATCTCGCCGGCCGCGGCAAGGTCGAACGGATCCGCTCCAGCCTGGAGGCCTTCTTTGAACATTGGGGGGAGCTGGAGAAGCGGCGCAAGAAGACGGGGACGCACGAGCCGCCCTATATGATCGCTCCGTATTACTTCTTCTTCGCGCATTATTACGCCGCCCAGGCTATCGAGCTCCTTCCCATGAAGCTCAGGGCCTCCTACAGGCAGCGTCTCTACAAGCTCCTGTGGAAGGTCAGGGAGCTCGATGGCGGCTGGAATGACCGTGTATTCGAGCGCAGCAAGAACTACAGCACGGCGATGACCATCCTGGCCATTTTGCAGCCCGGCCTCGACAAGCCCCCGGCCTGGAAGCAGAAGTAGGGCGGCGCGGGAAGACGCTGGCGGTTCCGGCTGCGCAAATTACTCCCATCTGTCAGGACTGGCTGCTATTCTTGTAGTAGTTCGAATCATCGGTGTTGGCCTGTGTCCTGGATATCGTTTCGAATTCAAAAGCAGAGCCTGTCTGCAGTTGGGGAGAGGTTAAGGTTATGTCGAAAGTAATCAGGAAGGCCGGGCTCCCGGCGTTTCTCTTTTTCTTTGGTGTTCTGGGCGCGGCTTCCGCCCAGGATCTCATCATCAGCGAGCTCATGGCTGTCAACAACGGCACCATCGAGGATGAAGATGGCAACACCCCGGACTGGCTCGAGCTCTTCAACGCCGGCGACTCGGCGCAGAATCTTTCGGGCTACTTCCTGAGCGACGATCCCCTGGTACCCGAGAAGTGGCGTTTTCCGAGTGTCTCCATAGCCCCTGGCGGCTTCCTGCTGATCTTCGCCTCCGACAAGGACCGCCGCGATGCCAATTCCGAGCTGCATACGAACTTCAAGCTCAGCTCTTCCGGTGAGTTTCTCGGCCTGTTCGCTCCCGATGGGGAGACGATCGTCGACCAGATCGATCCTTTCCCGGAGTTGATAGCCGGCTTCTCCTACGGGATCTCTCAGAACGCCCGGCAGATCAGCCTGGTCGGCTCGGAGGTTCCAGCCAGGGCCCTGGTTCCCACCAACGGCAACCTCGGCATGACCTGGATGGAGCCGGGCTTTGACGACTCGGGCTGGCTCTCCGGTGAGACAGGTGTCGGCTACGATCGCAACGCCACCTACCGGGGTCTCATCAACCTGGATGTCGAAGACCAGATGCGCAACCAGAACCTGGCCTGCTTTATCCGGATTCCGTTTTCGCTGGAGGATGGCGTCAGCGTCAGC
>JAKUSY010000576.1 GCA_022451445.1 Planctomycetota bacterium | reverse complement strand
AGGGTGTAACGTCCCGGCTGCTCGACAAAATAGTCCAGCACGCCCCAGCCCTGGTAACCGAACCAGGTCGGCTTCGTATACCCGAGCATCTGCATCACCCCGGCGTCATTCATCCAGGCGAGCGCCATGGCATCAGGGCCGTTGATATTACCCATCAGGCAATTACCGATCGGCAGATAGACCTTCGGGTTGGGCGAGTCGATCTCGATGCGCCGCTTCTTGACGTTCTCACCGAAGATCTGGCCGGCCTTGGATCGGAAGAAGCCGTTGCGATAGCGAAAACCGATCATCCATTCCCCCTCGCTGGCGTGCCCGGAGGTAATGAACAGGTCCGCCTTGTACTTATTGAGCGTATCGGCCAGGACCTCGGTGGTGTCGTCGGGGCCGCGAAGAAGCTTCGCCGAGCCTCCGGGTTCCTTGCGAACCAGCTTGTTCTTGACCAGCTCGTCATACCACAGCCCCTCGACGCAGCACTCCAGGGCGACCTCCGTTCCGGAGGCTACCTTTCGCACTGTCAGCGGCGTCTGGTGATGGGCGATGGCCAGCGCGTTCTTCGCGTCAAAGCCGGTCAGGATTCCCCACAGGGTATCGGTGTAGGGATCACTGTCGAGCCTGCGGGTCAGCTGATGCACCTCGGCGACAAACTTTCCCGTGGCCTCTTTCGGAGTCGCGACAAAGCAAGTGTGGCGCGGAAACTGCCGGCGTAATTCCTCCAGCGACTCGGTGACGGCATCTCCATAAACGACCACCTCTGCGTCGTGCTTGGCGACAAGGGTCCTGCCCACCGGCTTCCAGTCCGCACGACCGTAGGTCGCACGGGAGACGACCACTGTATAGCCGCCTCGAGCCTCGACGTCCGCGGGCAAAGCGAGAAATAAAGAGACCACCAGGAGAGCTGTCGCGCTTCGTGTCATGAGCGTTCTTTCCTCGATAAAACCAGGTTTCGCCTCGGACGATCAAAACCGGCGGTGCCGGGATCCCGCTAAGGCTAGAGAAGTATTGTCACGAAGATGCTTCCTTTCGGGGAGCCTTTTTTTCAACAACTCCGCCGGCATTCGCAGTTCGTTTCCTGGTCTAAAGGGCGCCTGGTTCCAGCTATACTGTAACCAGACGAACCCCTCCCCTTTTTCCACCAGGAAACAAAGCATGCGAAAACCCTCCACCAGGATCAGCCTCTTTTGCAGGACAGCTTCGCTGGCGCTGGCGATTGCCGCCGTCGGCTCTGTGGTTTATTCCCAAGAGGCTCGTACCGAGCCATCCCGCCCGAACGTGCTGCTGCTGCTGGCGGACAACTGGGCCTGGCCGCACGCGGGGGCCTGCGGAGACAAGTCGGTCAGCACCCCCACCTTCGACCGGATCGCCCGAAACGGCGCCCTCTTCCGGTACACGTTCTGCCAGGTACCATCCTGCTCAGCCGCGCGGGCGGTCCTCCTCAGCGGCCAGGCCATGCATCGCCTGGGAGAAGCAGCGAACCTCTGGGGGCGTTTTCCCGATCGGCTGAAGGTCTACCCCAGGCTGCTTGCGCAAAAAGGCTACGTCGTAGGCCATTCGATAAAAGGATGGGGGCCCGGGCACTACAGGGGGAAAAAACATACCGGGATAAACCCGGCCGGGAAGAAATACCCCAACTTTGAGGCCTTTCTCAAGAAGCTTCCCAGGGGCAAGCCCTTCTGCTTCTGGTTCGGATCTCACGACCCCCACCAGCCATGGAATCGAGGGGACAAGTTCCGGACCGGTCTTGATCCGGACAAGGTCGAGGTGCCTCCCTACATTCCCGATCACCCCGTAGTTCGAAACACCATCGTCGATTACTACGCAGAGGTTCAACGCTTTGACCACGAATGCGGCGAGCTTCTCAAGCTGCTGAAGAGCCGGGGGCAGCTTGCCAATACACTCGTGATGATGGTGGGCGACAACGGCTGGCAGATGCCGCGCGGACTGGCCAACGTCTACGATGCAGGCACCCGGGTCCCCATGGCCATCCAGTGGCCCGAGAGTATCAAGGGCGGGCAGTCCCTGGATCATTTCATCAGCTTCGAGGATTTCGCGCCGACTTTCCTCGCCGCCGCCGGTCTTCCCGCACTGAAAGAAATGACGGGAAACGATTTCCTCCCACTGACCACAGGGAGCGGTGAAGTTCCCTGGCGGAGCGCTGTCTTTCTCGAACGCGAACGGCACGCCAATGTACGCGCCGGCAATCGCTCCTACCCCTGCCGCGCCATCCGCACAAAGCGGCATCTCTATGTCCGGAACCTTGAGCCGGAGCTCTGGGCGGCGGGCGATCCGAAGACGCGCTGGGCCGTCGGCCCCTATGGCGATATTGACAACACGCCGATCAAGGAGCTGATCCTGTCGCAAAGAGACAAGCCGGAGATTCGCCGGTTCTTCGAGCTGGCCTTCCTGAAGCGCCCGGCGGAGGAGCTCTACGATCTCAGCAAGGATCCCCACCAGATGAAGAACGTGGCCGCCCTCGCAGGCTACGCTGAACTGAAGCGGGACCTCACGCACCGCCTCGATGCCTGGATGAAGGCTACGGAGGACCCGCGCGCTGG
>JAKUSY010000575.1 GCA_022451445.1 Planctomycetota bacterium | reverse complement strand
CAGCGTCTCATCGGTCGCTCCCTGCGAGCCGTCATCGATCTCGAGAAGCTTCCGGGGTGGACATTGCGGCTCGACTGCGATGTCCTCCAGGCCGACGGTGGAACGCGTACGGCATCGGTCAACGGCGCCTACCTGGCCTCCAGGATCGCCCTGGAGAGGGCCCTCGGGGACGGCCGGCTCGGCGAGCAGCCGCTGATCGAGGCCATCGGCGCCGTGAGCGTTGGAATCGTCGATGGCGAGCTTCTCCTCGATCTCGACTACTCGGAGGACTCCAGGGCGGGTGTCGACCTCAACGTCGTCCAGACCGAGGGGGGCCGATTCCTCGAGGTCCAGGGAACGGCCGAGGGTGAGCCCTTCTCGCGTGAAGAGCTCGACAGCCTCCTGGACCTCGCAGCCGCGGGAATCAGGGATATCAGCGGGAAACAGGCGGAGCTCTTTTCCCACCTCGACTGACATCGGCGACTTCTTTTGATCCGGACTCCGAGGAGTTAGAATAAGGAAAACACCAGAGGAACATCGGGCATCGCGCATGAAGACCTGTCTCCCGTATACGGCAATCCTGCTCATCGCTCTCTCAGCGGGAGCTCTTCGGGGCGATGTCGTCTACCTCCAGGATGGAAAAACGATCGAGGGCCGGGTCACCAGGAACGAGCTGGACAATACCTACCGCATCGAAACGACCCGCGGCACGGTCATCAAGCCGGTCAGGGACGTACAGAGGATCGTGAAGGCGCCCCTGCCGCAGGAAGTCTTCCTCAAGCGCTTCGCCTCCGTCAACCGCGGTAATATCGACGACCTTGCCACCCTGGTCACCTGGACCCGTGAGAAATACCTGACGCCCCAGAAACAGAAGGTCTGCCAGCTCATACTGAAGATCGACCCGAACCATGAGATGGCGCGCCGGGAGCTCGGCTACACGGTCTTTGAGAACGAGTGGATTCTCGAAAAAGAGCTGCGCAAGAAGCAGCTCGACCTCGGGCTGGTCAAGTACAAGGGCGAATGGGTCAGCAAGGAAGAGCGGGAGCGGCTCGTGCTCAAGATGGACACCCAGCAGCTGGGCGCCTTATTCAAGAGTGTCCAGTCGGACAATCATATCGTGGTCGACTACGCCGTGCGGAAGATAATGGCCTATAGCGGCTCGCGCCCCTACGAGCTCTTCACTCCCTACCTCGAAGCTCCCCACGAGAGCGTCCGTCTGGTCGCCGTCAGCGCCCTGAGCAAATTCCCCGCGGCCGGAAAAGATGGAAAAACGAAGCCGTCAGCGGAGGCCGTCGAGGCGGCGCGCAAGCTCTACAAGCTGGTCCTCACCGAGCCGAGTCCCAAGGTGATCAAGGTAGCCAACATCTGCCTGAGGCGGTTCCATCCCGATGAGACCTTCCGCCAGGCTCTCGAAACCCTGCTGGAGCCGGGTGATGCCGGGATCATCGAGCGAGCAGATGAGATCGCCAACCAGCTGCTGCTGAAGAAACGAGTACCAGCGGTCTTCAGCCTCCTGGTGAGCCGGAAGGCGCCCGAGGGTGCGGGCATCGCCGAGGTGAAGAAGAATTCGAAGATTCTCGAGCTGCTCCGCGACTCCCTGGGAGTCGACCATGGCTACGATCCCGCGGCCTGGGAAAAATGGTGGAAAGAAAACGAGGGGCGGTTTCGCGATGTCCCCTGACGGGGCCGGGTTGACCTCCGGGGAATGGAAGAGATGCTGCTGGTAGGTACAGGAAACCCGCACAAGCTGGAGGAGATCTCCTCCGTGCTCAGCGATCTGTCCATAAGGACGGTAGGCATCGAGCACCTCCCCCCCTGTGAAGAGGTCGAAGAAACCGGCGAGACCTTTGAAGAAAACGCCCTGCTCAAGGCCGCCTACTTCTCCAGGATGGCCGCGGGGCTCGCCACCCCCGAGCGCCCACGCTGGGTGATCGCCGATGATTCGGGTCTCTGCGTCGACGCGCTCGGGGGCGCTCCGGGCGTCTACTCCGCGCGTTTCGCCGGGGAGGACTGCACCTTCGCCGACAACAACAGGAAGCTGCTGAAAGCGCTCGAAGATGTTGAACCGGAAAAACGAACAGCCCGATTCGTCTGCGTCATCTGCTGCGTACCCGTACCGGATGATCCCCGGGACGCGCCCCCCGCGCTATTCTACTCCGAGGGAATCTGCGCCGGACGCATCGCCCTCGAGGAGGCGGGAGAGGGCGGCTTCGGCTACGACCCTGTCTTCGTGGAAGAAACAACCGGCCAGACCTTCGCTGAGCTGGAGGCGGAACGGAAAAACCGTCTGAGCCACAGGGGACTGGCCCTGCTGGATTTCAGGTGCAGATTCGAGGCTCTCTCAGCCTCATGACTGCACTGGAGCGCTACGGCTTCTTTTCCCCAGCCGCGAAGTTGGACGGAGAAAAGGGCTCATGCTAATATGCCGCCATGAGCAGCAGGCGCAATGAGCCGGAACAGGCCGAAAAAAAGTCCGGCGAGGAGAACACGTCCGATGTGAAGCGGTCCGGCTTTGACAGCGTCAGGGAAAATATCGAGGCGATTGTCGTAGCTGTTATCCTGGCCGTATTTGTACGC
>JAKUSY010000574.1 GCA_022451445.1 Planctomycetota bacterium | reverse complement strand
GGGCTATTCTGCCCGGTGATGCAAGATGCGGACGTCTTTCGTACAATGCGGACGGGATAAAGGCTAGATCTAACAGGAAGATTACATATGCGTTCTCGGCATTTATTCGGGGCTTTGTTCCTGTCGGCGGTTCTGGCGGTCGCGCTGGGCTGTGCTCCTGATGGAGCGCGGAAAAAAGCCGCTCCGGGGGACGCGGAAGAGACAGCATCCCCGGTCGAGCCGACTGAGCGGCCAGCCACGGACGAACCCGCTGCGGCCGCGGAGAGTGAGCCCCCCGCTGTGGCTGAAGGGCCCATCGCCGCCGTTGCTGAAGAGAATTCGCGGACGGCGGACACCGCCCCGGCTGCCGGAAATCCCCCGGAGGCCGGACGGCAGCCCGGCCAGGAAGAGCCGACTCCGGCACAGGAGAAGCCGAGCCCGGAGGATGCCGCCGCCCGGGCCGCGGATGAAAAAGCGAACGCCGCCGTGGTTGTCGACCGGGCGAAAGGGGAGGTGCGCATGCCCTGCCGTTTCGTCAATCCCACGCGCCAGATCGAGGTCTTCGCCTGCCACAATATGGGCCCGACCCACGAGACGGTGGTCGAATTCGATGCTACCGGCGAGCGGCTTCTCGACGCGCTCCAGGATATCGGCTGCCGCTCGACGAGCTATTGGAACGGCACCTCGCCGGGCGATTTTCTGCGCAACCAGGGGGACCGGGTGCTTGTCCTGGTGCGCTGGAGTCACAAGGGGAAGGAAATCGAGTTGCCGGCAGAGGCGATGCTGACCGATGGCGAGACCGGCTTCGCATCTTTTGTCCGGGGCTTCTCCTTCAGTGCCGGACCTGTAGATAAGCCCCGGGGCGGTGGGGCGGCCTCCAGGGTGGCCGAGATCACCTTGGGAGCGACCCAGCGGGAGCGGGCCGTCTTCAGCCTGCTGTCCCATCCGACGACCCTCAACGGCCAGTCCGGTGCTCCGGGATACCGCCCCTGCAGGGCGCTGCAGCCCTGGAGCTTCGCGCCCCTGATCAATACCGGCCTGGTAGGGGACCTTCCCGAACTCATAGAATCCCAGGCGCCGGCCGTGATTATTTTTCGCCGGGTGAAATCGGAGTCCGAGCTGTTGCGCTATACCCGCTCGATTGTCTCGCGCCGGGGAGTGGATGATCGGTTGCAGCTCTACGAAAGCCTGGAGCCCATCGCCGGAAAAATCGATTCTCTCAAGAGCTCCTATGAAGAGATCGTGGCGGAGATCGCCGAGCTGATCTCCCTGGACATCTCCCAGCTGCCTGAGCAGTGTCATGAAGACTTCGCGGCAAGGGGGGGCATGCTGCAGGCCCTCGGCGCCTGGTATTGCTCCGTGCTTCAGCACGAGTATTTCCGTCTCTATCTGCAGCAGGAGAAGTTCAGGCTCACCTGGCTGCGTGCGCAGAAGCCCGGGAAAGACGATGTGGAGGCCTACGCCAGGGTGTTGAGGCTGGCTGAGCTGAGAGTCGAGAGCGGGCTCGCTTACGAAGTCCAGATTGCCGACCAGGAGGCCAGGCTGGCTTCAACCCGTCTGCATGGAGAGTCGCTTTCGCAGGCGGCCAGACTGCTGGAGCTCTTCCGGGCCCGGGAGCTGACAGGATACCAGGTGAAGGATATGGAGCGCAGGAAGGCCGGGCTCGATGCTTCGCAGGATGCCTACCTCCTGAGGTTGCTCGGGGAAGAGCAGCGGCGGATTAATACTTTTCTCACTACCCTGGAGGCTCGGATTGAGCTGGTAGAGAGCTTCGAAGGCGAGCTGCAGTCCCGTACGAAAGAAACCTGGACGAAGGACTCAGGCTGCATCGAGCTGAAGAGGACGCTGGCGCTGGAGACACTCTTTCATTCCAACCTGACCTCCAGGCTTCTCTCCATCGATGAGAATATTCGCTGGGAGGAGGGGGACTCCGACGATGGGGAAGATGGAGTCTCGGAAAAAGAGAAGGCCGCGAAAGCGAAGCTTATCGAGCTCCAGAAGGAGCGGAAGTCACTCGAGGCGACCGCCAGTGAGGCGAAGGCCAGGCTCGTCAAGCTGGTGGCAAAGGTCCAGGAGACCTGCGGGGACTGAGGGTCCGCAGGTATTTACTTCACACGGCGGATCAGCACGCTGCGAGCGGATTCGATTCCGTTGGCGGACTTGGCGTAGACGCTTACGAAATTGAGCCCCTCGCGCAGCTGGATTCGGCTTTTGAAGGGCAACTCCTTCTTTCCCCTGGAGCGGTCGAAGAAGATCTTGGCCGGACTCTGAAAGCGTTTGGCGAGGGGGAGGTTTGTGACCCAGACGCTGAACTCATCGGAAGAGGAGCGCACCGTGGCGTGGAGCTCCGCTTCCTTCGCGCTGGTGACCAGGACCGGTTTTCTCGACTTGTCATCGACCACGCTCAGCTCGATTTCCGGGGCGGCGCTCTCTTTTCCATTGGGAAAATCTCCGCCTTTGCTGCCGGGCTTGTGAGCGAGCTGCGCGCAAGCGTCGGCCACAGCGAATGAACGCCCTCCGCGCACGGCCACGATGCTTGTACCCACCTTTGTGTCGCTACACGAAGATTTAGAGATT
>JAKUSY010000573.1 GCA_022451445.1 Planctomycetota bacterium | reverse complement strand
TTAACCCAAAACATATCTTAAATTACTATGTAAAATATTTAGACGAGATTAAAACCATTCTTCCCCGAATCAGGAGTTCGTGTACAACCCCCCCGCGCAGTCCGAAGCGGCATCGGCTTCCAGGATCACGGCCTTCCCCTGGCGCTACGCAAGCTGCGCATTCGCTCCATCTGAAAAGACAGAGATCCCGGCAACCTGAATACGCGGACTGCAGGGAGCCTTATTGCCCGGTCTTTGGCAGGTTCACGGAGATGGTCCCGCGCACCTTCCGGACATTGCCGGTTACCGCGTCGACGACGACCCCGGGAATCCAGATGACGTTGGCGATCGTCCACACGTTCCAATCCTTGGGGATCGGTATGGTAACCGCGTAGTGACCATCCTTGGAGAAGGTCATGCTCTTCGCGCGGGGGCTGACCTTCATCGTCAACGGCGTAACGCCAACCTGTGCGCCATCGATATGAACGGTCGCGCAGGCAGGCGTGGAAGTGATCGCGACCAGGTCTAAACCCGCCGAGTCCCCGATTCCTGTCGAGCGCGCGATGGTAGCGCAGCCGAAGCCGGCACAAATAACCGCCGCCATCGCGGCAGCGACAGTAATGGAACGTCTCATCAGTTCCCTCCTCTTGTTCACTTCACCAATTCTCCGCTCACGTCGAGCCCAGAAATCACTTCCTTCAAGCCAGGCAACTGTTTCAGTCCCGGCTCTTCTCTTTCTTTTCCTTCTTCTGCTTCTTCTCGGCGCTCTTCGCCTTGTTGGTCTTATTCTTGCCCTGCTTCTTCTCAGCGCCACCAAAACCTCGTTTTTTCAAGGCGGCAGTAGCCTTCCGAGTCGCCTCCAGCTCCCGGGCCAGAGCCGTTTTCAGGGCGTTGTAGGCCGAACGGCCGGCGCCGGTGAGAGCCGCCGTCTCCAGCGGTTTTTTCTCCAGGAGATCCTCCGCCACGTTGAAATAGCGGCCGGTAGCGTAGAGCTTGAACTCCCGGTCGCGCGTATGCTGGCTCTCCTTGCCGCGAATACCGTTTCGATGGTACCAGCAGTAGATCGAATCGCGTCCCTTGAAGGGCTTCCCCTCCAGCAGCGGAGCGAGGCTGAGTCCCTCGTAGGTGAGCTTCGAAGGCAGCTTAGCACCTCCCACCTCGGCGAGCGTCGGAAGTATGTCGCTGAAATCAACCAGCGCATCGGACACCTGGCCCGCCGCCGCGGTGCCGGGCCAGCTTGCCACGAGCGGCACGTGGGTCCCATTGTCACGAGTCGAGCCCTTGCCACCGGGGTACTTTGCCCCGTTCAGATTGGAAACGATCTTCACGTAGGTGCCGTTGTCGCCGGTAAAGATCACCAGGGTCTTCTCGCGCAGGCCGAGCGCCTCGAGCTTGTCGACGACCTTGCCCACGAGCTTGTCGGTATAGGAGACCATGTCCTTGAAGTACTTCATCTTGCCGATCCCCTTGGCCCCGGGAAAGGTCTTGTCGTAATCGGGGCTGTCGGGAGTCGGCTCGAAGGGCCAGTGCGGCAGGATCATCGGGTAGTAGGCGAAGAAGGGGACGTCCTTGTTCCTCTCGATGAAACCACAGAGGTAGTCGCTCACCAGGTCCGGGCCGTACTCACCGTTTTTATAGTCCATGAGCTTGCCGTTGACCTCGAGCCCGGGATTGGCGTAGCGGCTCGGACGGCGGGTAAGCTGCCAGAGGCAGTATTCGTCAAAGCCGAAATGCCGGGGCCCCTCCAGGCCTCCCTGGAGCTGCCACTTGCCGGCGATGCAGGTCTTGTAGCCGGCGGCCTTCAGGACATGCCCGAAGGTCGTTACCTCGGGGTCCAGGAAACCGAACCGGATATAGTTCCTGTTATTGTAGAACCCGGTCATGATCTGAACCCGCGAGGGAGTGCAGATCGGTTGCGAATGGCCGTTCAGAAAACGAATGCCGCTCTTGGCGAGAGAGTCGATCCGGGGAGTGCGGTAGGTCGAGCCGCCGTTGGAGGAGACGCATTCATAGCCCATGTCATCGGCCATGATGAGGACGATGTTGGGACGGGCGGGAGCCGCCCCCACGGCGCCGTACGCGAACGCGAGCAGCGTCCAGGAAAGCACCGGTACAGACCATCCACCCGCAAGGCGACGGCTGGAGAAAAAAAATAACGGCGACATGATATCTCCCGGTATGAACAGGCGAACCCCGTGAAATACGACTCCGGCGCCCCGCGGGCGCGGAATCATTGTACTCCCAGCCGCCTCGACAGAAAACTCTCCCGCTTCCCCTAAAAAAATGCGCAGGGCAACTCCGCGGTCAAGATGCGGGATTCTACGGTAAAGACCCTGTAGAATGCACATCGTCAATGAGGCAAGCTGCCTCAACCGTTCGGAACAAAACGACCTGGCTCGCCTTATTGAACGCGAACGGAGAACCATGAAAACCCTGCCTGGACTCATCTTCAGCGGCTGCTTTTTCCTCGCCGCCTCCGCCGTGCCGGCGTGGCTGAACGCTGAGGATCCCACCGCGGAGCAGCTCACCTTCTTCGAGCAGAAGATCCGGCCCGTACTCGCGGAGAACTGCTACAAATGCCACAGCGCCAGGG
>JAKUSY010000572.1 GCA_022451445.1 Planctomycetota bacterium | reverse complement strand
CTGAGCTTCACCAGGGCGGCAAATCCACAGACACCATTGCCGATGGTCAGCAGGTTCGCGAACACACTTCCGGGGCGTAATTCCATCAATCAATCCTCTGCAGACCCATCGGCCTCGCCTCCAACAGGCGCAAACCGACCGAGAATAGTAACCCCCCCGCGCACCTTGTCTTTTACGAACACCTCGGGCTGAAACCCAGCCTCCAGCGGCACCATGATCTCCGTGCGTGAGCCATATTTAATCATACCTATCAACCCACCCCTGACCACAAGATCCTTCTTCTCTAGGGGGCAGATAATCCTCCGGGCGATAGCCCCCGATACCTGCCGCAAGAGAAGCTTGATACCCCGGGCTCCATCCTCCCGGATCCTCATGCCGATCGAATTGCTCTCATTGGAGAGAATGGCCTCCGCATCGTAAGCGACGCCGAAACCTCCCTCCTTGTAGCTCAGCCACTCGATCTCGCCGGCGCAGGGAGCCCGGTTGACGTGAACATTGAAGACCGAGAGAAATATCCCGATTCTCAGGCATTTTCCGCCAATGTATTCCTCCTCATCGAACTCCTCGATGTCCTGGACCGTTCCATCTGCCGGCGAGACGAGAACTCCAGTCGCTGAAGGAACCGACCTGGATGGATTACGAAAAAAAAGCGCCATGAAGGCCCCGAAAAATACCACCAAACCGCACAGGATGGACCACCATGGGCTTACAAACACAGCAAGGGCGAGGGCGCCAAACAACGCCAGGAGACTCAAGAGCGACCATTTGAGAATGTCCCTGTGTCCCCAGGGGGCGAAGTAGCCCTGGTCCAGTTGGATCAACTCTCCGGGATGAGCCCCGGGTTCCGCTGCAGCCCGGGCAGACGATGCTCTTGAAGGTCCCGTCATTAAAGGACTTGCACTCTCTGAATGGTGAACTTCGATTACCGACAGACCGGCTGAAAAGCAGCTGCCTCAGGAGCCCGTGCTGGTATTTTTTCTGGCCCGGTGATTACCTGGCAGAACAGCTATCGTCTAGTCCAATCCTTAAATATTTGAATTTAAAAAATTTACAGTGCAGCAAGGGGACAAAACAGCGCTCTTTCGGCCTCTTTTCGGCCTTCACCCCCCCCTGAGAACAGCCTCAGCAAGGCCGTAACCCTCTTCAAACAGGGTTGACAGGTTCGATGGCCTAAGTTACAAGCCGTTGCTAATAAAGGACATCGACCAAGTAGCATAGACAGTATGAAATCTCAAAGCAATACCAGAATAGAACACGTCCAGGGCCGGCAGGTTTTTGACTCCAGGGGCAATCCTACAGTGGAAGCGGATGTCCGTTTGAGCGATGGCTCCACAGGCCGAGCCGCCGTTCCTTCGGGAGCATCAACCGGTGAGCACGAAGCCCTCGAGCTTCGCGATGGCGGAACGGACTACATGGGCAAGGGGGTTCTGCAGGCGGTAGCCAACATCAACGGAGAAATCAGCCAGGCCCTCATCGGCAAAGACGCGGTGGAACAACGCTCCATTGACGCAGCGATGATCGAACTGGACGGCACCGACGGGAAAAAACGGCTGGGGGCAAACTCCATCCTGGGAGTCTCCATGGCAGTAGCGCGAGCCGCCGCCGAATCAAGCGACGCCCCCCTCTACGTACACCTCGGCAGCGAAACCTCATCGAGATTGCCGTGCCCGATGATGAACATCATCAATGGCGGTGAGCATGCCGACAACAATGTCGACGTCCAGGAATTCATGATCCTGCCCTCGGGAGCCGACAGCTTCACCGAGGCCATGCGGACAGGTTCGGAAATCTATCACCATCTCAAAAAAGTACTCTCGGCAAGGAGCCTCAGCACCGCGGTAGGAGACGAGGGAGGATTCGCTCCCAACCTCGAATCCAACGAGGATGCGGTCAAGATCATCATCGAGGCCATCGAGGCGGCAGGCTACCGGGCCGGTGAAGATGTCCAGATCTCGCTCGATGTCGCGGCCTCTGAATTCTTCAACAAGGAGACAGGTCAATACGAGCTCACTGGCGAAGGGCGTAAGCTCGATGCCGATGAGATGATTGAATTCTACACCGGGCTGGTCGACAGCTACCCCATCTTCTCGATCGAGGACCCCCTGGACGAAAATGACTGGGATGGGTGGAGGAAGATGACCAGTTCCCTCGGTGACCGGATCCGGCTGGTCGGCGACGACCTCTTTGTCACGAATATCAAACGCCTGCAGCGCGGCATCGAAGAGAAATCGGCCAACGCGATCCTGATCAAGCTCAACCAGATTGGAAGCGTCTCTGAAACTCTCGACGCGATTGAACTCGCCAGAGAAAACGGCTTCAAGAATCTCATCTCGCACCGCTCAGGTGAGACGGAAGACTCGTTTATCGCGGATCTCGCGGTCGCGACCGAGGCCGGGCTTATCAAGACAGGCGCCCCCTGCCGAAGCGACCGGGTGGCGAAGTACAATCAATTGTTGAGAATTGAAGAGCGGCTCGCGGGAGGAGCGGTCTATGGGATCGGATAAGGGAGGAGTTTTCTGGCGGGAGGTGTACTGGTTCGCCATCATCGCGTTAATTGCGGTTACGGTCGCTCTCCT
>JAKUSY010000571.1 GCA_022451445.1 Planctomycetota bacterium | reverse complement strand
TGGGGATTCGAGAAGATTCTCGATGTGCTCAAAGGGTACAAGGAGAACAAGTCGACCCGGAAAATTTTCCGGGAGGTGTTTGACCTTGGGCTCGATGAGTTCGACAAGGGATTCTTCAAATATCTCGATGACTGGGTTGTGGCCAACGGCCTGGTGCCTGCGGTGATGGATGAGGACCTCGCCGATGAGCTGCAGCTCGACCTCGAGGATGATCCGGGAAATATCGACAAGCTGCTCAAGCTGGCCTGGGTCTACTATTGCGGCGGGGTCGAGGTGGACGTGCCGCTCACCGTCGGCAAGATCCTGAAGCTCGAGCCGGACAACGCCGATGCCCACGCCATCCTCGGCCTGCAGAAGCTGCGCGACGGCAGGAGCGCCGCGGCCGGGAAGGATCTCCTGAAGGCCCTCGCGGCAAAGACCCGTTACCGCTCCCGGGTCAACGAGGCTCTTGGCAACATCGCCATGAAGAACGGCGACAAGGAAAAGGCTATCGAGTTCCTCGAGCGGGCGCGAGAGGTCTCGCCCCGCGCCGGCGCCCTGCAGGGGCGGCGGGTCAATCTCTATTCCCGCCTGGCCTCCTGGTACAGGGAGAGCGGGGACGAAGAGAAAATGATCGAGCGTCTCGAGCAATGGCGCAAGATCTCGCCGGAGGATCTTCGTCCCCGGCTCGAGCTGGGGAAATTCTATCTCGGCGCCGGTGGACAGGAGTCTACCGCGAAAGCCGTCGCGGTGCTCGACGAGGTGATCTTCATCAACCCCTTCGACCTGAAGCTCCACAAGGAGCTGGCGCGCGCTGCGAGCTCGAGCGGCGCTCATGCGATCTCCATCCGCGAGTACAAGCTCCTCCTGAGCTATCCCGAAACCAATCCCAGGACGGCCTACCTCGCGCTGGCAAAAGCCTACCTGGGGCTCGGCGATAAGAAAGAGGCCGCCTCCTTCGCCCGGAAGGTTCTGGGAATCGATGGCGAAAACGCCGAGGCGAAAAAAATTCTCGAACAGGCCGGGGAGTGAACCGGGCGGGGAAGGGCAGGAGCGCAGGGCCGGGTCCGGGTATCCGAAGCGTATTCTCCCTCTGAGGACCCCTTGGGGCGGTTCAGCCTGAATACACACAATGTGTATTTATCTCATACAGACAAGTTCTGACAAGAGTCAGGCCGTTATTTTGTAAGTCCTTTTATAGAAACGCCTTAACTTTTTCCCTCTCGATGGTATGTGGCTTGCTTTTGTATCCCTGTTCAGCAGGAGGTTTCTGTAATGATTTTCGGAACATGCCGAGACGGGTCAGAACTCAGCAGTCGTTGCCAATGGCTGTTAAACTGTCCGTTCGAAAATCTTCCGGGATCATTGAGAATGACCTCAAATGGGCGGAACTACTCCCTGGGAAACTTTTCCGCTGCAGTTTCCGCCTTTTGAATACCGAAAAAGACAGGATGGTCCGGTGATAATGAAAACTGATCAGAAAGGAACGAGACGACCCGTGGAGGGTGAGTCTTTTTTTCAGGGTGAGATAAGATGAATACCAGTATCAAAATAGCGGCGCTTGTGAGCGTAGTCGTCCTGGGGGTAATTATCGGGGGCTTGGTCTTCCTGACCAGCGACGGCGACGAAGCGGAATACGGCTCTTCTCTCGATGGCGTCAGCGTCGAAGAAACGACGGAAGCTCCCGCAGAAACCGAGTCGGCCGAGGAGTCCGGAAAATTTCGCAAGGTCGAACGCGGCGACAAGATTATCCGCGGCAGCGTCAAGGTCAGCGTCGAGGTGCAGGAGAAAACCCGGGAGCGAGTCCTGCGAAACGCGAGGGTCCGGGTGTTCAGGAGAAGCGAGACGGATCGAATCGGAACGGAGCTCGATGTTCGCACCCTCGATGGATTCGAGGGCAAGGCCGGCAGCCAGGCTTTTCTTCTCGAGCCGGGCTCCTACGAGGTCATGGCCCAGGCCGCCGGCTATACCGGCAACAGCATGAAGATCGTTCTCGTGAAAGACCAGGCGCCGGTAAGCCTGGTCTTCCAGCTGGAACGTGGGAACTCGATCAGCGGTATCGTGGTTGACCGTGACAGGAAGCCGATCTCGGGGGCGAGAGTTTTCGCCTTCAAGGAGCTGGCCTCTCCGGATGAGGACATGGAAGGACTTCTCAGGCGGATGGTCGACCTCGAGAAGTTGAACAAGGAGGTCCACTCCGAAACGGTTACCGGGGCCGATGGGAAGTTCCAACTCGATGGGCTCGAGAGCTACTGGTATTCCATACGCGCGGTCGCCAAGACCTACTCTCCCGGTACGACGAGCGAGATCAGGGCTCCCAAGCAGGGACTCAAGCTCGTTCTCGACAAGGGCGGGGTCTTCGAGGGAGTTGTACAGAATGAAGGCGGCGCTCCGCTTTCCGGGGCCAGGGTCACGGCCTATGTCGAGCCCGTAGATGTCGGGCTCTTCGAGGTGATCATGATCAAGAACCGTCCCCCGGTGGAAGAGTTTGAAACCGGCTCCGATGGAAATTTCAGGCTCGAGAGCCTTGGCGCCGGGCTCTACAACTTCCTGGTCACCGCGCCCATGCACCAGGAACATCGCGAACTGCGGCTGAGGAT
>JAKUSY010000570.1 GCA_022451445.1 Planctomycetota bacterium | reverse complement strand
GAAGG
This sequence comes from Planctomycetota bacterium, assembly GCA_022451445.1. Lineage (GTDB taxonomy): Bacteria > Planctomycetota > UBA8108 > UBA8108 > UBA8108 > UBA8108. The sequence goes on along the minus strand of JAKUSY010000570.1, from coordinate 2,586 downwards.
TACCTACTAAGTCCTGATCATCATCGCCGTGGTGCTCGTGGTGCTGCCCGCCGCTTTGATCGCGCTCTGCTGTCTTCTCGACCCGTTTCTGCGCGGCCCCGAGGCCACCTTCATTATCTCTGTTTCCCGCCTGTTGACCACGAGCTACTGCCGCGTCTATCACCAGCTGAAGGTAATACCGAGAAACGATCATGTTCCGGATTCCGGCCCCTTCATCCTTGTCGCCAACCATACCTCAGGGGCGGATGCGCCCCTAATCGGCTACCTTACCAATAGGTGGATACATTACCTGATGGCGCGCGAATACCATGAGACCTTCGGGATGCACTGGTTCTTCAATGCCATGGGCGCGATCCCCGTAAACCGGGATGGAAACGATCTGCGTGCCACCCGCTCCGCCCTCAGAATGCTCAAGGAAGGCAAGGGCATCGGCCTGTTCCCACAGGGCGGAATTCGAACACCTGAAGAGCTCGAGGGTGAAGACGCCGCCAAGATGGGCGCCGCCTTGTTCGCCCTCTGGTCCGGAGCTCCGTTGATCCCTGTTTATATCAAGGGCGCGCCCGCCTTCGACTCCATCCTGCTGGGTATCATCTGCCCTTCGCGCAGCCGTCTCTACGTTGGCGAGCCCCTTACCTTCGAGGACGCAGGAAAAAGACCCAGCCGGGAAAAGATAGAAGACGCCTCCGAGAAGATCCTCGAGGCCATACGCCTGCTGAAAGAAGAGGCCGATCCGGAAAACGACTGACTATCCGGCAGGCGAAAGCTCAGGGGCACCAGAGCCCATCCGGGGTCTGGTCGGTGCCGGGCTTCGGGAAGGGGGCGGGCGGAGGAGCGCCGGCGGAGAACAGGTAGCGCAGAAGGAAAACGGCATCGGAGACATCCGGCTGGCCGTCATCATTGGCATCCAGCACATCCAGGCATTCGGCCCCCGGGCCGCCCCTGAACAGGTACTCGAGAGTGGCGATCGCATCGGATACGTCCACCGTTCCATCCTCGTTGGCGTCAGCCCGCAGAAAAACCGTCTCTTCAGGTTCCGGTCCGCCGCCCTCAAAGCCGAAGGCCCCCATATCGCTTCCCTCCCTGCCGACACCGAGGCAGGGGGACCCCTCGGAGAGAGTATAGTCGAGGCCGGCGGGATCGCTGAAGAGAGGATCCACGGAGATATTGCCCTCGCCGGGCCATTCAACCATACCGATGTTCGAGAAATCGAACGCCACCGTCGACAGGTCATCGACGATGACATCCACGGCATTTCCCCAGCAGATCACGCTGTGGAAGGTCGCGTGTCCGCCCTCGTTGCTGTCGTCCTTGGCAAAGAGCGCGATGCCCTCCTGGCACTCGGTGATGGTGTTGTGATCGCCCTCGGAAATCGTGATCCCGTTCTTGATCGCCATACCCGTACCACAGCGAACGATCAGGTTGCCGGTGATCGTCGGGTGACCCTGGTCGCCGACATCTTCGATGGAGATCGCCTTGTCGGCTATGTTCACGAAGATGTTGTCCTTGATGTCTACGGACACCTCGCCGAGATCGACTCCGTCATCAGAGCTTCCGATGAAGATACAGCCCTCGATCCGGGAGCGACCTTCACCGCTTCCGTCAAAATCGATCGCATCGCTGTTTCCGGTCATATTCTCGATGATCGTGTCCACGACAACAGCGTCGGAATCCTCACAATGGATTCCCTCGAAGATGTCCCGGATCCTCGTGCGGCGGACCTCAAGCACCGCATCCACTCCATCGATGGCGTTTCCGGGGATGTCCCCCAGGAAACAATCCGTCACGAGGAGACGGGAATCCGTCGGCGCGATGCAGCCCTCATAGTCATCCGGGTTCGAGCCTCCCCTGATATCACAAAAACTCAGGAGATGGGTGGGGTCGTCATCGTCGGTTCCGGTCTCGTTAAAAGCGATCCCCCCCCACTCGTCGGCGCAGGAGAAGGCCCGCATGATGATCGGAGACTCGGCTGTTCCCTCTGCCCGCAGCTCGCCGCTTACGATGATCGAGGCATCATCATCAGCCAGCACCACGGTGCCCGGCCGAATCCGCAGGGTGACCCCATCGGGGACCCTCAATTCACCCCGCAACCTGTAGGGGCCTCCTTCGGCGGTCCATTCCGTATCCTCATCCAGGCTACCATCGTAATCACGGAAATCGCCCTCGAAGCGGTGAACCGTTGCCTGGAAACCGGCCACCTGCTCCCCGCCGCCGGCCTCCTGGTCAAATGCCGTGACCTCGCCGAGATTTTCTCCTTCCTCGAGACCATCGACCGCTACCCGCCAGCGGAGGCCGTAGGGTCCCCTGCCGCCGGTTATCATCTCGAGGGGCGGCTCGCGGCAGCGGACGACCACGGACCTGGTATTGACCGGATCCGCCAGGCCCTCGAGGACCAGGGTGGAGCCGGTGGTATAGAGATGGTCGCCGCAACCTCCCGTGGGGCCCGCGATGGCCCCAGCAAGGGTGGAAGAGAGCACCGGGATCACGGTGAAATCGCTCGAGGGAAGGGACCCGTTGATCCCCACCACGCAGAGAACGTTCTCACCCGGTCCGAGCTTGTCCAGGGAGATATCGTAGCGATCGAGGCCG
>JAKUSY010000057.1 GCA_022451445.1 Planctomycetota bacterium | reverse complement strand
CAACAGCAGCAGCAGCAGCAGCAGCAGGCGAATCAACAGAGAGAGGGGAACAGGAACAAGCCGGAGGATGAGACCGCGGGAAAATCCAAGCTCCGTCAGGGAGATGCGGCCGAGGTGAATCTTCGCAAGTTGACCCCCGATGAGAAAGAGATGTGGGGCAAGATCAACGACCGGGAGGTCAGAAGGTCTCTGCAGGAGGTCTGGGGGCGTATGCCGACACGTTACCGCAAGCTGGTTTCCCAGTATTACAAGGACATCAACGACCTCTCTCCTTCCTCAAAGAAGCCGGGGGTTTCCGGGGCGAAGAAGGGTAAGAAGTAGGTCGTTCCCGCCCGGGCCTCTCACCGCGGGCGGATTCCCTCGCGCCCGGCGGCGAGGAAATCTATCGGCAGGCCGTGATCTTCTCCGGTGGCCATGCAGGCCAGCATCTCGCCCAGGACACTGGTGAACTTGAATCCGTGGCCCGAGAGTCCTGCGGCGAAGACGACGCGTTCGCAGTCCGGATGCCTGCCGAGGATGAAATGTTCGTCAGGCGTGCAGGTATAGAAGCAGGTCTCGTGGCGCGTGAGATCGGCCTCGACCCCCGGCAGGTGGCGGACGAGAAAGTCGCGTACCGCGGCAAGGTCCTCCTCGTCGGGGTCGCGGCTGCTGTCGAGGGGATCCTCCACCCTCTCACCTCCCGAGTGCCGGGCCACCTTGATGCTCTCCGCATCGATGGAGGGAAAGCCGTAAAAGAATCCCGCGCCGGTTTCAAATACGAAGGCGGGAAAGCCCGAGCTGTCGCGGTAGCGTTCGCCGGGACAGCGAAACCAGTAGAGGTGCTTTCTGCGCACCTCCAATGGGACACCGAGCTTCTCCAGGAACTCCGGGGCCCAGGCCCCCGCGGTGATGATGAGGCTCGCTGCGCTGAAGGTCCCCTGGTCTGTCTCGACAGTGACCCCGTCCCCATGCTTCCGCCATTGAAGGATGCTCACGCCTGTTTTCAGCCGCGCACCCAGGCTCACGGCTTCCTCCGCGTGCGCCCTCACGCAGCTCTCCACGAGGAGATAGCCGGCTTCTTTTTCATAAACCCCGGCCATGGAATCCTCGAGCCTGAAGCCGTCGAAGCGCTCCGCGGCCGCGGCCGCGCTAAGCTTATCCACCACCAGATCATGTTCCCGGGCGCTGCGCAGAACTCCCTCGACGATGTATCCGCCTTCGGGGCCCACCTGCAGCAGGCCTGTCTCGAAACGCAACCTCTCGCCGCGGGCCTCCTCGAGTTCATCCCAGAGGCTGTGCGCCCGCTTCAGCAGCGGGACGTAGTCGGGATGCTCGAAATAGGCCATCCTGATGATCCTGGTGTCGCCGTGGGAGCTGCCGCGGTCGTGCCCGGGAGCGAACCGGTCGAGACCGAGGACCCTCTCTCCTCTGCCGGCGAGGTGGTAGAGGGCCGCGCTTCCGGCGCCCCCGACACCGGCGACGATACAATCATAGGTTTCCATCGGGCGCCTCCTGTTCCCTTGCTCCCCGGCTCATCCATCGACCAGGAACGCGGCTGCGAGCTCATCCCAGCGTCCGCGAACCCGTGGACCCCAGCGATCCATCGTCCGGGCGATGGCCCGCGGTTTCTTCTCCTCCCAGAGCTTCGCGGGTTTCTTGCTGTAGAATTTGTCGGCTACGCAGATAATCTTCTCCTCCAGGCTCACCGGCAGGTAGTCGCGCTCAGGAAGCGGGAGCCCTCCCTCCCGAACCTCCTCAGAGGTGATGCCGGCCCCGGTATGCCTCTCGCAGACCAGGGCGTGAAGCGGCAGTCCCTCCTCTTCGAGCAGTCGCCGGCCCAGGATTCCATGGCACAGATACGGTTCCGTTCCGTCACAGTGGAGCTCCGGCGCCGCGCAGAGGCCGATGCCGATATCGTGCAGCAGCGCCGCCTCGCGCAGGAAACCAAGGTCCGGACTCTCTCCCGGATTGCGTTTGACGTAGCCCCGGGCAATTTCCGCCGCCTTGCGCGCCACGAGTGTCGAGTGCAGCACGAGGAGCTCGAAGGTCGGACTCGCCGGATCGTGATGACGTGCGAGGATCTCGAGGGGATTCAATGAATCAGCCGTCGTTGAGAGGTTTGACCTGCAGGAAGACCTTGACCGCCTGTTTCTCGGTGGTCAGGAGCCGCATCATCTTCTCGTATTCCGCGAGACCTTCGACCGGGTGGGAGAGCAGCTTCGGAAGCCAGCCGGGATACTCGCTCTGGGCATGAGCGAAATCCTTCACTCCCAGTTCGAAGTATTCCCGGTTCGCGTTGACCGTTCCGAACATCACCTTATTGTGCAGGACGAAGTCGAGGTTCCCCTGGTCGCCCGGGATTTCCACCTTCTCATCTCCGCCGGTGATGCTCGTGAGTATGAGGATCCCGTTCTTGGCGAGCACTTCCATGGCCTTGAAGGCGATCCACGACACTCCCGTCGCCTCGAATACGATATCAAACGGGCCGTGCTTCTCCGCCACTTCGCCCAGCTCCTTTTCCTCGGTGCTGAGATACCGGGCGCCGAGTTCCGCGACAAGCTCGGACTTGAGATGGGGGGGAGGGGTTCGCGCCATGGTGACGACGTCGAGGCCGCGAAGCTTCAACACCAGGGTCGCCAGCTGGCCGATAGCGCCGGCGCCCAGCACCAGCGCTTTTTTCGGTCGCCAGAGTCGCAGGCGCCGCTGGATTTTGTACGCCTGGACAATCCCCTTTTCCACGACGCTCATGGGTTCGAGGAGCACTCCCACCTGCGCCAGCGTATCCGGCACCTTGACGAGGTATTCCGGCTCATCGACGTAGAATTCCGTGAGAAAGCCGTGCAGCAGGTTGATGCCGCGTTCGTAGTAGGTCTCGTCGGTGGTCATGTCATAATGACCAATCCGATCGTAGATGCTGTTGCCGGGGCGGCGGACCGTGGCGGTCACGTAGTCGCCGGGCTTCAGCTTGTCGACACCGTCACCCACCTCCACGACCCGGCCGAAGCTCTCATGCCCGATGACGAGAAAATCGTATCCGGGAGGAGCGCCGCCGTACTCGGCCGCGTTGATCTCCTTGTCGGTGCCATCGACCCCGACCTGGAGCACCTCGACGAGGACTCCACGTCCATCGGGTACCGTGTCTATTGTCGGTCTCTCCAGCTCCGCGATGTGGACACTGTCTGGTTTGCCGGGAATGACGGCAATTGCTTGCAAAGGTCTGACACTCCTTGGTGGACTCTCGATCGGTGACGGTATTGTCACCACAAGGTAAAGACAAAATCAAGGGATGGAAGAAATGGCCTGCCCCGTAGTATTCTGTTTCAGGTCAGCAGCCAGTTTTTCCGGCAGGTGCGGCGGTAAGGGAGTCTGTATGAAACATGTGATGAATGCCAGCTTGGTGGGCTCCCGGCTCCTGGCGCTGGGGGCCGTTCTCTCACTCCTGGCGCCGGCCGTGGGGAGCCGGAGCGCCCGCCTGTGGGCCCAGGAAGGGCAGGCAGGCTCCGATCCCAGGGCCGCCATGCTCCGTCGGGAGCTGCGCAAGCATATCGAGAAGATGGACAAGCTCGCCGACAAGCTCAAGGCGCCTGATTTCGCTGCCGGCAAGGAATGGTTCAATTCTCCCTCCCTCTCCCTGAAGAGGGAGCTGCGCGGCAAGATTGTCGTGCTGGATTTCTGGACCTATTGCTGCATCAACTGCATTCATGTCTTGCCGGACCTCGCCTGGCTCGAGCATCGTTTCGCCGGCTACCCGGTGGCCTTCGTGGGCGTCCACTCGGCCAAGTTCGATAACGAGAAGGTGTCGGAGAACATCCGCCAGGCGGTGCTGCGCTACGAGATCGCCCACCCCGTGATAAATGATGACGAGATGAAGATGTGGCGCGGCATCGGGGTGCGCAGCTGGCCGAGCATCGCGCTCATCGGGCCCCGGGGGAACCTCCTGCTGCTGGTTTCGGGTGAGGGTAACCGGGAGGTGATCGATGCGGCGATCTCTTCAGCGCTCGAATTCTATCCGGCCAAGGTCTTCCGTCACGATCCCCTGCCGATCCAGCTTGAGAGCGGGAAAAACCCGCTGAAATCGCCGCTGCGTTTCCCCGGCAAGCTGGCGGTCGATGGCCCCGGCAAGAGGCTCTTCATCAGCGACTCCAACAACCATCGAATCGTGGTGACGGACCTCCAGGGAAAGTTCATCGAGTCGATCGGCAGCGGACGTATCGGCCTGCGGGATGGGGGCTACGGGATCGCCAGGTTCAACAGGCTCCAGGGACTTGCCGTCGATGGACAGCGGCTATATGTCGCCGACAGCGAGAACCATGCTCTGCGTGTCGTCGACCTCACCTCGAAGACCGTCTCCACCCTCGCCGGAGACGGAGTGCAGGGCCGGGACTATACCGGTGGAGGCAAGGGGGTGGCGCAGAGGCTCAGCACGCCATGGGATGTCGCCGTGGCTGGCGACAAGGTCTACATCGCCATGGCCGGGACCCACCAGATCTGGACCTACGACAAGGAGAAGGGCATCCTCGAAAACTTCAGCGGCACCGGAAGAGAGCAGAACAGCAACTCGGACGACCGTCTTCTGGCTGCCTGGGCGCAGCCGTCGGGGCTGAGCATCGGTGGTGGAAAGCTCTACATCGCCGACAGCGAGAGCAGCACGGTTCGCTCTATCGATCTGAAAAACGGTGCCACCGCGACCCTGGTCGGTGGAGAGGATACCGAGCCGAGAAATCTCTTCGCCTTCGGCGATATCGATGGCATCGGGGAGAAGGCGCGCCTGCAGCACGATCTCGGCGTGCTCTGGCTCGAGGCGACCGCGCGGGTTGCCGTGGCGGATACCTACAACCACAGGCTCAAGCTGCTCGATCCGGTGAAAAAACAGGTCACCCGCTGGATCGGCTCGGGCAAGCCGGGTCTGCGCGACGGAAAAGGACTCGAGGCTCAGTTCTCCGAGCCCTCGGGATTCGCTCTCGTTCCCGGCGGCGGGAAGGTCTTCATCGCCGACACCAACAACCACGCCATTCGCATCGCCGACCTCCGGACGCTGGAGGTCAGCACCCTCGAGCTCGAGGGGGTTCCCCCGCCCCTGGCGCCTCTTGCTCCGCGCAGCCGGCGTCTCGCTGACCTGCCTGGGACCGTCGAGGTGAAGAGCAAGGGGCTGAAGCTCGAGCCCGGCGGGGCCGGCAAGCTCGTGCTGAAGCTGGAGATTCCTCCGAAGCACTACTATTCGAAATCGGCTCCGAGCCGCTGGCAGGTATTGGCGAGCGGAGCTTCGCCGGTATTGCTGTCGGAGGCCTCCGCGCAGGGAGCTCTCGGCGCCGATGGGAGCATCGTGATTCCGCTCGAGGGCGCGGTCTCCGAGACCAGCGGCGAGGTGATCGTGGAGGCCCTTGCCTATTATTGCGATGAGGCCGGTGCCTGCAAGGTCGCCGGAGTGGTCTTCAAGGTCCCCGTGTCGGTGGGGGCCGGCGGGGCGCCGGAGGCGCTCCTGGAGCACACCTTCGGACTCGAGGCTCCTGATTTCGGCGGCTTTTTCAAGGCCGGTAAAGAGTGAGGAGCGCATCGGCTTGCCCTCCAGTCGCTTCGGTCTTTGCCCTGGGTCTGCTCCTGTTGTCGGCGGCCGGCTGCGGGGGCCCCGCGCGCAGGCCAGACATGGAGCTCCGGTACTGGCTGGAGAACATGCGGCAGCATCGTTACAGTTCGCAGGAGGCTGCGGCCGCCACTGGGTTGAGCAGCGCGGCCGTGCGGCGCCTGCTCGAGGCCTTGCCGGCGAGCCCCGCCGGCGAGCCGGGGCGGGATGCCGGCGGCAGGATCAGGGTCCTGCCCTATCCCGGCGGCCGCCATCCAAGGATCGGTTTTCTCGATGGAGCGATCGAGCCGCAGCGCGACACCAAGGTGAGCGTCTTTTGCCCATGGGAGGACGGCGGCTACGTGGTGATCGATCTCCCCGAGGCCCTGTGGCGCGATGGCGCCGGGAAGCCCGAGCTGATGTACCTCGCCCATACGCACATTCCCACTGTATGGGACCGCAGCAATACCGCGCTCGAGCCCCTGGACTGGGTTCGCCAGACGGAGGGAGTGCTGGAGTCCCGCAGGAGGTTGCCGGACGGTGTCGAGTTCGGTGCCCGCGTGGTGCCGGGAAAAGAATTCATCGCGCTCGAGCTGTGGCTCAAAAACGGCCGCTCGACCGGCCTGTCGGGGCTTCGGAGCCAGGTCTGCGTCATGCTCAAGGGCGCCCCTGATTTCAACGCCCAGACTCTCGACAATAAGGTCGAGAAGGGCTTGCTGATCGCTACGGGCTCAGCGGACTCGAGCCGCTGGGTTCTCACCCTGTGGCAGAGGGCGAGGTCCTGGGGGAATAAGAGGGTTCCCTGCATGCACTCGGACCCGGTCTTTCCCGATCTCGCCCCGGGACAGGAGGCTCGGCTTCGTGGCCGTCTCTGGTTCTACCAGGGAGACGACCTCGAGGGCGAGCTGGAGCGCCGGCTGGGAGAATGGAAGGCCGCCGGCGAAGAATGAGGACGTGCCGCCGGATTCGGCGCTGTCGGAAGCGGGCGCGGGCGGGGTAAACTCCGGGAAGCGAATCGTTCTCCCCTCCTGGCGCTTAACCCTGGGGGCTCATGCCACCAGCTCCGGTTCTTTCCAGCTTCACCTTCACCTTCCTCGGTACCGGCACCTCCGCGGGCGTTCCGGTCATCGGTTGCCAGTGTGACGTCTGCACCTCCGCGGATCCGCGAGATCGGCGCCGGCGTGCCAGCGTATGCCTGCGCTTCACCGATGGTGGTGGACAGGAGCGGGTCGTGCTGATCGACACCTCGCCTGACCTTCGCGCGCAGGCTCTCGAGCTTGCTCTCGATCGCTGTGACGCGATTCTCTTTACCCACGATCATGTCGATCATACCTTCGGACTCGACGAGGTGCGCCGGTTCAACGCGGTGATGCGTTCGGCGATCGATATTTACGCTGAGCAGGGAACGCTGGATTTTCTTCACCGGGTCTACCGGCACATCTTTGAAGCCGAGAAAAACGTCAACACCTCCTTCGTCGCCAGGCTGGTGGAGCATGAGCTCCACGTGGCGCAACCGCTCGACCTCTTCGGGCTTCGTTTTACGCCGATTCGGCTGCTTCACGGCAGGCAGCCCGTGCTCGGGTTCAGGATCGAGGCCCTGGATGGATCGGGAGAGGTGGCGTCGTCGCAGCCCGGCCCGCTGCCGCTGGCCTACTGCACGGATGTTTCAGAAATTCCCGAGGAGACCTGGGGCCAGCTTGGCGGGCTGAAGACCCTGGTGCTCGATATGCTGCGTCCGCAACGGCATCCGACTCATTTTTCGACGGAGGAGGCGGTTTCCGCGGCGGAAAAAATCGCCGCGCGGCAGACCCTCTTCATCCATATGACCCACGACATCTCCCATGCCGGGCTGGAGCTTCCCGCCGGGATGGCGCTTGCTCACGATGGTCTCGCGCTGTCCTGAGGGCGTGTATTTCCACGTTCGGCCGAGTTTTTCCTGAGTCTGTAGAGCTCAAGGAAGAGGAGGATTCCGAGGAGGACCAGGCAGCCCGGCCCGAGGAGCCAGCCGCCGGCGACAAAGTAGGTGATGCCCCGGCGCGGGTCGCGAAGAGGAACGGAGCTCACCGAGGCCCATGCCTGGTTTCGCGGCGCCAGGGTCCGGCGGGCACCTGTATTGTTCACGATGGCGGAGCTGCCGTTGCTGGTTGCCCGGCAGATGCAGGTTCCGGTTTCCAGCGCGCGAAAAGCCAGCAGGCGATTGCGCAGCGGATCATTGTCTATTCCTTTTTGAGTTCCGTCGCCGGCTACCAGGAACAACCGTGCTCCGCTCGCGGCCAGGCGGCGCATGTGGCAGGCAGAGTGGCTTATGCGGTCAGAGACAGCGAGGATGGATTGATCCTCCTTTATGTCAATCGCCAGGGCCCCTCCACGTCCACGCTTTCCATGCACGCCGCCTTTCGCGATGTGTAGAAGGGTTCGGCTCCTGTCGCCTTCGCTATTCGACTCCAGGATCATACTCGCGACGAGGGTCACGTTTTCTTCGCGGGCGAAGGTCTCCAGCTCCGTCTGAATCCCGGGCTGGCTGTCCGGGCGGGCCGCGAAGGCGTCAGCGGGAAAGAAAATCAGCTGGGGCTCAGAGCTCAGCAGCTGCCGCGCCAGCTTGAGGTGGTCCTCGCTGCCGCCGTCGTCGGTCTGGACAAGACCGATTCGCAGGGCCTCGCGGGGCGGGTGCTCCAGGTACCTGAGTATGGCCCCAACGTGGCCGCCAATGCTCAGCAGGCTGATCGCCGCCCCGGTACCGACAAGCGTCGCGAAGAACTGAACGCGCCCCCGCCGCTCTCTCAAGGCCAGGAAGAAGGTTCCGTTGACCAGGCAGAGCGCGAAACCGAGTCCCGTGAGTCCAATAGCCGCCGCAAGCTGGCCCTCGGGGTTTTCCGGCTTCAAGGCCTGCCCAAGCTGCATCCAGGGACCGGCCAGCGGGATACATTCGACGCGCAGGTACTCGATCCCGGGCCAGGCCAGGGCCAGCCCCGGGACTATGGCGAGGCGGGAGGGCTTTCGAAGCAGGACTCCCCCGGCCGCACAGAAGAGCATCCAGGACCCGATCATGGGCAGGCTGGCCCAGGCGGTAGCCAGGATGGATGTTTTGTTCCAATCCCCGGACAATACGAGGGGCCAGCAGTACAGGATGAATCCGAAAAATAGCCCGTGCAGCAGTCGCCATTTCAGGTTGTGGCGATGACGGTCCAGGCTGATGAAGAGGGGGAGCAGGCCGAACCATGGAATGGTGCGCTGGAGGACTCCGTCCTGTTCGAGAAAGCACAGGGACAGCAGCATTGCCGAGAGCGGTCCGCCGAAAAAGCCGCCGCCTCGTTTTTTCTCCCGTGAACCATCCTGGTCGTCCGTGGCGGGCATTGAGATCGGCACCTGGGAGTTCCCGGTCATTGTTGCGGACGGATCCAGTTCATCGTCATTCGTTGATCACGCTGAGCGCGCCATGCTCGAGGGCCCATGGGTTTCAGCCGCTGAAGAGTCTCTCCATTGGACGGAGAGAGTATGTGTGAAAGGAAGTTGGTGGTCCAGAAAATCCCCCCCGTGCGGAGGTCGCCGTGGATGGAATAAATTGGGACTTTTACCGGCTGTACATTAACTGGTAAGGTTGTAGGTCCTCGGGAGGGTCGATGGTTCGCCCGGGATGGAATAATCGAGGAACAATGCACGCCACCTGTCTTGCCGATCCAACCCTGGTCCTGAATAAGAACTGGCTGCCGATCCAGGTATGCACAGTGCGAAGGGCTTTCACCATGCTCTTCAAGGACCTGGCTCGTGTTGTCGAACCGGACGACTTTTCTCTCTATGATTTCGAGAGCTGGTCGGACCTGTCCATCCCCAGGGGCGAATCGTTTGTGCAGGGTGTCGGTGACCGGATTCGCGTCCCGGAGGTTATCGTTCTTCACAACTGTGACCGGTTCAACCGGCCGCGTGTCGTTTTCACCCGGCGAAATCTCTTCCGCAGGGATCGAAACAGCTGCCAGTACTGCGGCAAGAGATGCACGACGGAGAATCTCTCGATCGACCACGTGATTCCCAGGTGTGCCGGAGGGATCGGCAGCTGGACCAATTGCGTGGTCGCCTGCCTGGCCTGCAATGCCCGTAAGGGAGGCCGGACCATCAAGCAGGTGGGTATGCGGCTGCTTCGTGATCCTGCCGAGCCTCCCGCCCAGTCGGCCTTCACTCTTCATGTCACGCGCCGCAAGGCGAGCTGGGATCACTTCGTCAGCGAAGCCTATTGGAATACAGAGCTGAAGCCCTGAACCCCCGGCGTCCGCTCTTTTGCCCGGGCATTCCTCTTGGCTTGACTAGCGGGGTGGGGGAGCCCATCATGCTGCTCTCCTTTGCACGGGTAAGGTTGGTCCCGTTTTTATCAATGACTACAGCGGATGGATAACGACATGCCATTTTCCCTCGATGGCCGGGTGGCCCTGGTCACCGGTAGCTCGACAGGCCTCGGCAAGGCAGTCGCTTTTGGCCTGGCTCGCTCGGGAGCCAGGGTGGCCTTGAACTATTTTAACAATGAGGAGCGCGCGGCTGAGACCTTCGGTGAGTTTCAGGCTGAGGGGTTCGAGGGTGTCATGCTCTGCGGAGACGTTTCCGATGAGTCCGCGGTGAACGCGCTCTGTGGCAAGGTCATCGAAAAGCTCGGCGAGATAGACATTCTCGTCGTCAACGCGACTCCGGACCAGCCCCAGATGCCCATCGAGGAGTTCACCTGGGAGCATTTCCAGACGATGATAGATTTCTTCATCAAGAGCCCCTATCTGCTGACCCGCGCGGTGCTGCCGCATATGAAGGAAAATCGATGGGGCAGGATCATCAATATAACCAGCGAGGTTTTTCAGCGCAGCATCGGCAACTTCAGCGCCTATGTGTCCGCCAAGGGCGGGCAGATTGGTTTCACCCGCAGCATGGCGACCGAATTGGCGCCGTTCAATATCACCGTCAATCTCGTAGCGCCGGGTTGGATTCCCGTGGAGCGTCATGAAAACGATCCGCAGGAGCAGAAGGATGGTTACAGGGAGATGATCCCGATGGATCGCTGGGGCGTTCCCGATGATGTCGCCGGGGCCGTCGCCTACTACGCCAGCGAGGAGGCCGGCTTTGTCACCGGGCAGACGATCTGCGTCAACGGCGGGATGAGCCCCTGGTAGGAATCAGCCGGGTTCCCGGCTGTCGCCCGGGACCTTGCTGGAGATTGTGAATTTGCATGTCGCGTATTGGTGAGCTGGCGTCGGTCAGCTTCAGGTTGGGAGTTCTCGGCTTCGGCGGGCCGGCGGCGCACATCGCCATGCTCGAGGACGAGGTCGTGAAGCGCCGGGAGTGGATCACCCCGGAACGTTTTCTCGATATGATGGGAGCGACCAACCTGATTCCAGGTCCGAACTCCACCGAGATGGTGCTTCACGTCGGCTTTCTCAGGGCCGGCTGGTTGGGCCTGCTGGTCGCCGGAACCTGCTTCATCCTGCCGGCGGTGGCGATCGTTACGGTTCTGGCCTGGCTCTACGTGGGCTACGGAGGCCTGCCGGATGTCGCGCTTTTCCTCAAGGGCATCCAGTCGGTCGTTCCCGTGTTGATAGCCATGGCGGTCTGGAGGCTCGGCCGGACCGCGGTCAAGAGTCCCCTGCTGGCGGTGATCGGGGCCGCGGTGGCGGCGGCCGTATTCATGAAAACCGATCCGGTTCTGGCTCTTCTTGGCGGTGGACTGGTGGGGCTGGCGCTGGCAAAGACGTCCGCGGGCTCTCCGCCCGGCAAAGGTCCGGCTGTCGCCGTCGGCTGCTGCTGCGGGCTGTCCGGGGTGGGTGGCGGTACGCTGGCCGCGCTCGGCGCGGCGGAAATCATGAAGGCGACGCTGGCGGAGCTCGGCCTCGTATTTCTCAAGATCGGCTCGGTCCTGTTCGGGACGGGTTACGTGCTGGTCGCCTACCTCGAGCGAGAGTTTGTAAACCCGGAATTCGGACTTACCCATGAGCAGCTCCTGGACGCTG
>JAKUSY010000569.1 GCA_022451445.1 Planctomycetota bacterium | reverse complement strand
GCCAGCTCGGCGACCTTTTCGATCGCATCGCGCGGAACCGATGTTTCGGCGAAGATGACGGAGATGTTGTTATCCTTGATGTACTTTACCGCCGCCCGGATGTTCTGGAGTCCCGGCTTGGTCTCCGTGCTGATGCCCTGCAGTCCCTTGACCTCGAAGCCGTAGGCGCGGGCGAAATAATTATAGGCATCGTGGCTGGTGACGACCTTGCGCTTTTCGGCGGGCAGCTCTGCTGCCCTGACGAGGGCCCATTGGTGGGTTTTTTCCAGCTCCGCGAGGTAGGTCTTCGTGGCCGAGTCATAGCTCGCGGCGTTGGCGGGATCGGCGTTCTGCAGGGCCTTGCCGAGCTCCTCGACCGAGATCTTCCAGAGCTGGAGATCAAACCAGAGGTGGGGGTCGGGATAGTCCCCGAATAGTTCATTCCTGATGAGCTTCTCCTTGTCGATGACATCGGCAACGGCGGCGATGTGCTGACCCTCGCGGGGTTTCTTTTCAACCCGGGCCAGCAGGTCGCCCATCTTGCCCTCGAGATGGATCCCGTGGTAGAGGACGAGGCGGGCATTTAGAAGGAGCCCCTGGTCGGCGCGCGTGGCCTGGTAGAGGTGGGGGTCGATGCCTGGTCCACAGAGGCCCGTGACCTCCATGTGGTCACCCGCGATGATCCGCGCGGCATCTGCGATCATGCCTGTGGTACAGACCACGCCCGTGGGTTTCCCCGAGGGAGAGCACGAGGTGAGAAATACCGTGAGAGGGAGAAGGAGAGCCGGAAGAATTCGAGTTTGCACGTGCTTGTACCTGTCGATGTTGTTGATGGGGGTTTGTTTCGAGCAAGTCCGCCGTCGCGGGGCGGCAGCTTGGGCGCCAACCGATAGTAGCAGGTTTTATTACCCGAGGGTAATAAATATGGCCCGAAAGAAAAACGGGACGTGGGAGGCCGCCTTCGAAAAGGAATCAGAGGAGAACCAGGCGGCCCTTCTCCGAGCAGCGGTTGTAGATTTTTTCCGCCCGCAGAGTGAAGAGGGAGATGGTCTCCTGGGGGCAGCTCAGCCGGTTGAGAAAGAGCTTCCACTCCATCGCTTTCTGCCCGTTGCCGGTGAATTTGTAGAAGGCGTTGAGCTGTGCGGCGGCGCTGGCCTGGTTCAGGATCTTCTGGAGGGTCTGGGCGGCCAGGCTGGCGTTTTCCAGGTGCGCCTCCGCCTCCGCGGTAACGCCGTTTTGAGCTTCGCATGCAGCCAGCCCGAGATAGTAAACGACGAGCAGCTCGGCCTTGTTCATGGGCTTGTCGTTGAGCAGTGATTCGTAGATCGACCTGGCGCGGTCCACCTCGCCGGTATGGAGCCTGAGCATCGCCTCGGAGTTGCGCCTCAATTCCAGCACGTAGCGGATCTCCGGATACTCGTCGAGAATCTTGGGGTCCAGCGGCGGCAGAGAAAACTCCGCCATGGGGCAATCTGATGAGACAGGTCTCTCCAGCAGCGCGTTGTTGAATGAATAGATCTCGAGGACGAACTGTCGCACGAGGTTGGGGATGCTCTTGGGAGACTCGGAGATCAGCGCCTGGGCGTGATCGAAATGTTTCCAGGCCTCGGCGAAGCGCATCTGCAGTGAGCGGATTCGTCCGCGCATCGTCTCGGCATGGAAATGCCTCACGCCCTCGAGGTCCCTGTAGGAAGTCTTGAGGTCGGCCCTGCGAAAGAACTTCTTGAGCCAGTTCTCAGGCAGCGGAGAAGGTCTGTTGGTGATCTCTTGAGGAGGGGACATCTTCGCTCTGCGCTCCAGCCGATGATTCGGCGTTCAATCAGGCCCCGTATCGTACGGATCTAGGAATCTGATGTCCATCCCGTTATGGATTCTGAGGGCACCTAACTCTTTTGCCGATAATATGTTCAGTGTTTTCGGAAGGTCTTCAGTCAGACAGGTAGGAACCGCACCCGGCTTCACAGGACAGGTTGGGAAGCGTCAGGTCGGGGGTACAGTGCTGGTTGAAGGGCCCCGGGGAGGGAGGGCTCGCGCCGCCGCCAAAGAGCCAGCTGTTGAGATAGATGATATCTGAGAGGTCGACCCTGCCGTTATCGTCCACATCCGCCTGGTTCAGGCAGGGAGGCTCCTGGCCGCCTGCGAAGAGATAGAGGCACAGGAAGCTCGTATCGCTGATGTTGACCCTGCCATCGTTGTTCGAATCGCCCCGGCCGAGAATCTCCTCGAGGTCCACGTCGATCGGGAACCTCAAATTCCCGATGCGCCCCTCTAAATCGATGGCGGAGGTGACGCAGAGCGCCAGGACGAGAGTAAGGGACCACGTATTTTTCATAGGTCTTCCTTGCAGCGGAGAGCGGTGTTTCAGGGCTTTTTCCCCGTGGTAAAGGGAGCAATTTCCGTGCCTGCCGCCGGGATCCGGGGCCTTGGCCGCAAGTCATTCAGGGGGAGAGAATTGCGTTGGCGCGCCGGCTCGGCCCGAGGTACCGATAATGCGCCGGGTGCCGCGGAGGGGCGCCAGGGGGCGACATTTTTTGTCACCATCGAGGCGATTTCCGGTCCGTTTCAGGGCCCCCGGGGGACCCTGAAAAAACTACTGAATTGACAGGTGGAAGTA
>JAKUSY010000568.1 GCA_022451445.1 Planctomycetota bacterium | reverse complement strand
TCCTGGAGCGGTTTACCCGCGGCGTTGAAAAACTGTCGCTTATTGTAGATGGAGTCCTTTTCAGAAACCTTCATCCAGCGGTCCTTGCCGGTGGCCAGGTAATACGCGCCCGCCGCCTCCGGGAAAGCATAGAAACGCTCGGATTCATAGATCTCATCGATGGTGGCGACGATCGCGTCCACCTTACGCTCGACCTCCGGGTTCGGCTCGATCATCAGGCAGTACCCCACTCCCTCGAGGGCTCGCACCAGGGAGAGACCATT
Organism: Planctomycetota bacterium; assembly: GCA_022451445.1. Taxonomy (GTDB): domain Bacteria; phylum Planctomycetota; class UBA8108; order UBA8108; family UBA8108; genus UBA8108. Next base: position 2,339 of record JAKUSY010000568.1, on the reverse strand, counting down.
GGAAATGCCGGCAGGGTCGGGGCCGCCGCGGCCCTTGAGCTTATTCGCCGAGCGGCGCATGTTCTCGATCGTATTCTCCAGCTTCCCGAGAACATGGGGAATGGTGGAGTGGATGTGGGTCTTCAGGCGCGCCGACCAGAACTCATCCTCCACCTTCACCTCGTGCACCCCCATCGGCGTGAGGAAATACTCGCCGGCCCTCGGCGCCCTTGGCTGCGAATACGCTCCGCAAGTGCAGAGGCACATCAAAAGCGACAAGGTAAGACGCATAGTGTTCAACCTCGAATGGCCGCCGGGTTCTTTTCCGGCAACAGCCCTGAGCCGTTTTTCAGTTTCGCCTCCGTATTCTATCTGCTGCGGGAGCAGGAGGGAATAGCCCAAGCGGCGGTCGATGTGTTGATAGAGCGCTGGGAGCGTGTTAGTGTCGTTCGTCGACGCGAAGCTCCGATCGCGCGTTCTGAGCAGTCTGAAATTCACAATTCGCGCAACCTTAACCACAGGAAATGATCATGAAACACCTCTACCCCTCAGCCGGGGCGCTTATCTTTCTCACGACCCTCCTGTCTTCAGCCTCCAGCCTACACGCGGCCGATACGAAGTCCCTCAGAACCTCCAACCTTGGCGTCGGAGCCAAACCGGTCAAAGGAGCCGAGCTCGTCCTCGACGGTTCCCGCAAGATGCTCGATGATAAGTGGACCTATTGGGAGGGTCCCCGCTTCAGCTCCTCGCTGCCGATCAAGTGGAAGGTCGTCGACGATCCCGTCGATGCGGGTAAGACGGCGATCCAGACCGACGACCCCGCTGCCAGGGGCGGTCGCTACGGAACCGCCGACATCGTCACCAAGAAAAAATACCGCGACTTCCGCCTGCACATCGAATTCCTCGTCATGAAGAAGCGCGGCAACAGCGGGGTCTACCTGCAGAACCGCTACGAGATCCAGGTGCTCGACGGAGACAAGACCAAGCACGGCATGGGCGCCGTCATCAACGAGACCGAGTCCCCCTACCACGCCTACAATGGCGTCGGCAAATGGAACTCCTACGACATCGTCTTCCGAGCGGCCCGCTTCAAGGATGGCAAGCTCAGCAAAAAGGCCCTGGTCTCGATGTATTTCAACGGCAAAAAGGTTCACACCAACGTCACCATCAACAAGGTCTGGGGCGGCGCAAATTCCGGCCTCGATGGAGGCAATAAGGGCGGCAGCGGAATTACCGACGTCCCCGGCGGACTCAAGCTGCAGTGCGAAGGCCACGACGTCCGCTACCGCAACACCTGGATCAAGGAGCTCGAGCTCGAGAGAGCCGACACGGATTTCTGATCCGGCCCCGGGAGCAAAGGCAACGATCGCATGGCAACCCAGCGTGAACTTCGGCGTCTACGCTCGCTGAAGACCGGCAAGGGCAGGCGTGAGTCGAATCAATACGCGGCCGAAGGCGTCCGGCTGCTCGAAGAGTCAAGGCGGCACGGCATCGACCCGGTGGCCCTGTACTTCGACCCGGGAGCCCTGTCGGATCGCGGCCGCCGGCTCCTCGACGACCTGCGGACACACGGGATCCGCTGCGAAGAAATCGCGAAGAAACGACTCGAGAGCGCCGCGGATACGAAGACACCGCAGGGACTCATCGGCGTGTTTAATTACCCCGAGATTCCTCTCGATTCCCTGAAAACATGCCGGCGCCTGCTCATCTGCGACGGCATCTCCGACCCGGGCAATGTCGGCACCCTGATCCGCTCGGCGCAGGCCTTCGATTTTGACGCCGTCCTGCTCACCGGGGAATCAGCGGACCCCTTCTCTCCAAAGGTCGTACGCTCGACAGCCGGAGCCATCTTCGGCATTCCCGCGCTGAAAACGAGCATCGAAGACTGCCTGTGCTTCCTGGACAACAGCGAGTTTGCCCTGGTGGCGGGCGCCCCGTCGGCAACGCGGGGCACCGGCCTGCTCGCGGATTTTTCCGGTGACAGACAGCTCGCCCTGGCCATCGGTTCTGAAGGAGAGGGAGTCTCGCCCGGATTGCTCGAGCGCAGCGCGCTGCGCCTGGCGATACGCCACTCGGACCGGGTCGAGTCGCTCAACGCGGGCGTGGCAGGATCACTGCTGATGCGAGAGCTCTACGATTTGCCGGGTGATGTACGCTGACGCAGTGCTTCGTATAAACAAACCCCGGTTGCCACCGAAACGTTCAGCCAATCGCCCTTCCCCAGCATGGGGAGACTGACGACGAGGTCGCAGGTCTCCCGGGTCAACCGGCGAAGCCCCTTCTCCTCGGCCCCCATGACGAGAGCGATGGGGCCCTTGATGTCGACGTCATAGAGCGATGAGGATTCGGCCCGATCCGCC
>JAKUSY010000567.1 GCA_022451445.1 Planctomycetota bacterium | reverse complement strand
TATTCCTTCACCTCATCGGAAACCTGGGAGAGGATCCCGGTTTCAATCACCGCGGGCGCGACCGAGTTGACCAGGATCCCCTGCGTCGCGACCTCCTTGGCGTAGGCCTTGGTCATCCCGATCAGGGCGGCCTTCGTCATCGAATAGGGAGCCAGGCCGGGGTTGCCCTCCTTACCGGCGATGGAGGCGATATTCACGATACGGCCGTAGCCTCCCGCCAGGAAATGCGGATGGGCGGCGGCGCAGGCGAACCAGGGACCCTTGACGTTGACCGCAAAGATCCGGTCGAGCTCATCCTCGTCCTGTTCCTCCAGGCCGCCGCTGGAGCCGGCTATGCCGGCATTGTTGACCAGGATGTCGAGTCTGCCGAATTTCGCGAGGGTCTTTTCGACCATGATGTTGACCTCATCACGGCAGGTCAGGTCAACCGGCACCGCCAGTACACGCCCGCCTCCCGGATCCATCTCGACGGCAGCGGCCGTGGCGGCGGTCGAATCAATATCGGCCAGGACCACTCCTGCCGCATCAGCTGCAAGGAACCTCTCCGCGCAGGCCCTGCCGATGCCGCGGGCGGCTCCAGTGATGATGGCGACACGATCTTTCAGGGACATTCGAGTTTCTCCAGTCTGTCAACGGGCATTTGTATCAGCCAGGCGACTATCTTGTCGATGAATGCGCTCCAGGGCAATCCCCAGGTCACAACCTATTACGCTCCAATCAGGATATCTGTTGGAAATCGCCTGGTGAAGAGACTAAAAAGTCGGCATGTCCGCAACCGGAGACAGATACAACCGCCACCACATCCTCTCGGTGATCGGCAAAGACGGCCAGGAGAGGATCAGCCGTTCAAAGGTGCTGATCATCGGCTGCGGCGCCCTGGGAACCCACAGCGCCGAATACCTTGCGCGCGGAGGTATCGGAGAGCTTCGCCTGGTCGACAGGGATTTCGTCGACTGGTCCAATCTCCAGCGCCAGATCGGATTCACCGAGGATGACGTCCGCAGCGGAAGACCCAAGGCGCTGGCGCTCAAGGATCATCTCGAGAAGGCCAACTCCTCCATTCGAATCGTCGCGGAGCCCACCGAATTCCAGTTCTTTAACGCCGCGAAACTCGCCCGTGACGTCGATCTGATCATCGATGCTTCCGACAACTTCCCTACCCGCTTCCTCATCAACGACCTGAGCTGGAAGCTCGGCGTTCCCTGGATCTACGGAGGAGCGATAGAGACCCGGGGACACGCGCTCTTCCTCAGCGGCCGGGAGGGGCCCTGCCTGCGCTGCTATATGGACGAGCCTCCCGCTGCGGGAATCCTCCAGACCTGTGACACGGTAGGGGTGCTCGGCCCGGCGGTGGCGATGGTCAGCAGCATCCAGGCATCGATGGCGATCAGGAGCCTGACGGGAGATGAGCCCGATCTCTTTTGCGGACGTCTCTTCAGGCTGGATTCCTGGAAGATGGAGTGGAAAGAATCCCGCATCGAGACGGATCCCGACTGTCCTGTCTGCATCCACCAGCGCTTCAAGTTCCTCGAGGGCAAGGGGCAGCTCAGCAGCGAGAGCCTTTGCGGCCGCGAGGCGATCCAGGTTCACCCTAAATCGTCGAATGATATCGACCTGCAGGCTCTGGCCGGCCGGCTCGAATCCGTCGGCGAAGTCGAATGCCATTCGAGATATCTGCGGCTGACCAGCGCGAACTTCACCATGACGCTTTTTGATGACCAGCGAGCCATTTTCGACGGGTTGACGGATGCCAGCAAAGCTCGTAGCCTGTATAGTCGCTACGTTGGTGACTGAGCCCCATGCGGTAAGTAACGGCGACGAGAAACGACAACAGGTAAAATGAAATCCCTCTCGAGACTGATATCTCCCGATAGAATCACCTGGCTGGATCAGGACAATAAGATCGACTGTCTTCGGGGTCTCGTGCAATGTCTCTCCGAAAGCGAAGAGCTCGGTAACGAGGACTCCATCTTCGATGCCATCATGGAGAGGGAGCAGCTTCTCTCGACCGGATTCGGACTGGGCCTCGCCATACCCCACGCCAAATTGAATATCATCGATGACTTCATCGTGGGGCTGGCAATCCATCGTGATGGAGTTCCCTTCGACTCCCTCGATGACCAGCCTGTCCATATCCTCGTCATGATTCTCGGGCCCGACCAGAAGCAGGATGAGTACCTCAAGGTTCTTTCACGCGTCACCGCCTTCCTCAAAGACAAGCGCGAGGACATCCTCTCCCTCGAGGACAATGAGGAACTCTACAAGCTCACCTTCGACTACTGAATCGATGGATTCCCCAACAGGCACAGAGAAGATTTCCGCGCGGCCGGCGATTCATTCCCCGGCCCTCGCCATCCTGCTGCTGTCCCTCTCGCCTGTCTGCGTATTCCTCCCGGCGCCCTGCCCGGCCCTCGAGGACACGAAGAAAGAGGCCCGCAAGGAGACCCCGACCTTCGGACTCACCGGTGGCCAGATTCTTATCGGAAAACTCGGGGAGAAGGACATCTCCATAACGACCAGCTACGGCAAGCTCTCGGTGCCATTCTCGGAGATTCTGCGGGTCCGGTTCGCCCCGCGGCTCTCGAACGAGGCCCGCGAGACG
>JAKUSY010000566.1 GCA_022451445.1 Planctomycetota bacterium | reverse complement strand
GCTGAGCAATTGTTCCTTCAGCGGACGAGCCCCGGCGGCACCCTTGCCTTCCGGCGCGAGAATAACGCTGACGCTCGACACCCCCCCCACCACGAGTCTGCTGCCCCGGACGATGAGAGCCGTCCCCTCATCGATCCCGAAGCCGACGAGGCCCGGATGGGCGGTGATCACCCCCACCAGCCGCCCGCGCCGCTTGCGGGCGATAAAATGCTGGTCGATCACTGAGCCCGGAAGCAGGTCGAAACCCGTGCCCAGTTTCGCCTTGTCGGTACCGCTGGCGATCATCACACGCGACATGATGGCGGCCCCGGCGCTGGTGCCGCCGACCACTCCGCCCCTGGCAAGGAGCTCGTAGAGAGCCTTCTCCACCGCGGTGCCGAGATAGGCCGCCGAGATCCTCGATTGGCTTCCGCCTCCCAGCCAGACGCCCGTGGCCTCACGAAGCGGCTTCACGAAATCTTCCGCATCGGCGCGCTGCCTGGAACGCGTGTGCAGGAGCGCCACCGAGGCGGGCATTCTCTTTCTCCAGGAGGAGAGGTACTTCTCCGTATCCGGCTTGTCCGCATCGGCGCTGGCGGTGGGGATGACGACCAGCCGCGCCTTGCTTCCGCCGGCGAGCTTCATGAACCGGCGGGCCGCCTCCTCGGGAAATTTTCCCCCGCCGCAGATGACCAGGGCGCCGCTGATGCCGGACGCGGCGATCCTCTCCGGCGAATCCGGCGGCGGTATCGAGATCGCCGCGGACGCGCAGAATCCCTGGAGAAGACCGGCAAGGCCGACACAGACGAGCCGGCGCCTCAACTCTCGCCCTCTCCCGCGGAAGAACTGCCGGTCCTGAAAGGTTCATCCGCGTAGGATTGTTCACGAACCTCCTCGCTCCAGCTCTCTTTCTCGAACCTTCGCGCGAGCTTCCTGATGAGCGCCGTCAACCCCCCGACGAGAACAACCGCCGCCAGCACCATCAGGATCGGCGTATGCCAGTGGATCGTCGGCTTCCAGCGGCCGAAGGAATTGGTCGACTTCGGAGGCAGGGAGATCGTCTCGCTCTTCCGCGCGGATTCGGCGGGAAGCTCAACCTCGTTCTGAGCCGTGAGCTGCATGATGGTCGCCTGGCCTGGTCGGTCACTGGAAACGCCGGGGCGGGCCACTCCCTCCCGGCTCATCGAGCCGGCCTATTTTATGAGCGCTCTGCGCTCAAAACACAATGAGCTGTGGAGAAAAAACTTCTGGCGATCTCTCAGCCGCCCGGGGGAGGCGGGGGAGGAGGCGGGATCTCCTTCTGCGGGTCGAGCTTCAGCGCCTTGAGATCGGCGGGAACTTTATCCCCGGAGACCGGCTTGACGGAATCCCGCGGCTGCACAGAGCTGCCCGCGAGCACCTCGACAACCTCGGCGCCGCTGTAATCATCCCAGACCTTCACGACCTTCACGAAGGCGATGTGCTCTCCAGCGCGGGAGACAGAGAAGAGCTCGCCTGGCTTGATGCCGGCCTTGCCGCCACGGCTCAGGATGACCATCCTGGTGGCTGCGTCCGAGGCCCGCACCTCGAAAAGTCGCTTCGGGGGCTTCTCGTCCGAGCCCCGGGTGAGAGCGGCCAGCCCTTCTTCTTCCCCGGCGGTAGCGGTCTCGGAAGGCGAGGGCTTCTCAATCTTCCCGATGGCGCCGGCCAGCTCCTTGCGGAAGGTGTCAACGGCCTGGCGCAGGTTGGCGGAAGTTTTTTCGGACTCCTCGCGAACCTGTTTCAGATCGCCCTCGATGTCCGTGACCCGCTTCGAGGCGACCGCCCCCTCTTCCTGGATCCTGCGAAGCTCCGTGAGCTGCTCGAGTATCCTGGCCTGGGCGGTATCGGCAGCCTCCGCCCGCCCGGTATTGTCCTGCCGCAAGGTCGTGACCGCCTGGGTGACCGTCTCGAAGCCCCCCTCGAGTGAATCGATCCGGTTGGCGATGGAGCCCGGCTTGCCCGTCAACTCCTCGCTCCCGAGCTTCGTTCTGAATCGCTCAAGGGTCTTGTCGAGATCGGCGATCCTGTTGCCAAGCAGGCTGATGCGTCCTTCGGCCAGCTCGAGCCTGTTGGCAAGCTTCTGGTTCGCCAGATCGAGGGCGGCCTCACGGCTCGAATAGGACAGCTCGAGCGCTCCCAGGCGCGATTCGCACGAGATTATCTTCGTATCGAGTGCGACCAGGGAAGAAAGACGCGACTCGGCGTAAACAAGAAGGAGCGCCGCGATGACGATGACGGCAACTACCGGCAACCAGTTGTTCTTGCTGAGCATCTCTTCTCCTCCAGGGTGCCCAGGTCTTCACTTCAACCTTCTCTAACGATTGACAGGATTTAACTACAGGCCGGGGGAAATTTCATCATTGTTCTTCGCGGTGCCCGGAAAAGATCAGGGCGGCCGCTCCAAGCGCGGCCGAGGCCGCCCCGGCGGAGCTGGCGACGATCTTCAGCTGTTCAGCCGCCGAGGGCGCGAGGTATTCGCCTATTCGCCCCTGCACAGCCTCCTCGAAGCAATCGAAAGCGCCGGCGACCGAGCCGCCCAGGACGATGACGTGCGGGTCGCGGATGGCGGCCAGGAGCCCGAGGCCGCGCGCGACCTCGGCGGCG
>JAKUSY010000565.1 GCA_022451445.1 Planctomycetota bacterium | reverse complement strand
AGAATCACGATTCGCTCCGGCGAGATGCCCTCCTCGTTGACGTAGTGATGAAGCAACTTCCTCACCGCTTCGACCATCTGGTCACCGCCTGTTACTTTCTCCTCCTTCACTGGAATACCCGGCGGAGCTTCCGCCTTGGTGACGGCATCCTGCTCGAGTAGATCTGAGCAATATTCAGCTATCCGTACAGTGTTTCGACAGTTCCAGGTCAAATTGATGCGGGTCAGGCCCAGGTCGCTGGAGAGCTCTCCGTCGTAGATGTCCTGGTTCGGATCGTGAAAGACATAGAGGTGGCTGGAATCCTTGTCCGCGAGCAGCTCCTCGACCGCAGCCCACCAGTGCAGCTTGAAGTCCTGTCCCTCATCGATGATTACCGCGTCGTATCGTTTCTCTTGCTTCAGCTCAAGCCCCTTCAGGAGCAGCTCGGGGGCCTCGTCAACCCAGAACGCCTGTTCTTTGTCCTTGTCTTTGGGGACATCCCAGTCGAGCCCGGCCTCGGCAGCCATCTCCTCGCAGAGCCTGTGAAAGTGCATGGCGATAAATCCCTCGGCGGCTTCGCGCAGTGAATCAGCCAGCGGTATGTTGAAGCAAAGAAACAGCACGCTCTTTCCTTCCTCCACCAGGCGCCGTGCCTTCTCCATGGCAAGGATGGTCTTGCCCGTACCGGCACCGCCCTGTATCGCGACACGCCTGTTTTCCTGGCAATAATCGAGCGCGTTTTTCTGCTCTTCCGTCAGCCTGACCAGCTCTGCGGCCTCCTCGTCAAGCCGCTCCCTGAGCAGGGGGACCAGGCTGAAGGTGGGGGCGAGCGCGGAGACAAAAGCCTCCTTTACGTTCCGGGGAATTTCTTTCACCGGAGCATCGTAGGTATCCAGCAGGCTCTCAATCTGCTGGGCAACGCTTCCCAGGTCGTTGCGATCGACGATGATGCCCCGGGGTAGGGCCGGTCCGAGGTCGCTCTCGACGGTAATGTCAGGGAAGACAACTCCCCAGGAGTAGTGCAGCGGAGGGCCTTGAATATGGCCGCGGAGGTAGTTGCCGATGCTCCTGCAGGCATTTTGGGCCTGGCGTCCGGGATCCTTGATCGAGTGCCGCTCCCCATGGCGGTCGGTTGAGTACCAGGCCTTGTTCTCGTCGCGTTCGACCTGGCCGCCTTTCACCTCCAGGCAGACATAGCCGCGCTTCGGATGGAGCACGATGAAGTCGATCTCTCCTTCCTTTACCGAGCGGGTAGCTGTTGCGGGGAGGAGGAAGCGTCTCGCGTGGATGCAGACCCAGTCATCGGGAAGTCCTCGCTCAAGGGCCCTGAAGACCCTCTTTTCGGAATCCGGTGAGTCCGGATCCGGCCTCGTGGGGAGCATACTCGGCATGAAGGCGAACTTGCAAAAAGAAGAGCGCATACGGCGACCCGGAGCCAGGAGGGCGTCTCAGGATTGTAACGAGTCTTGGAGAAAAATGGTGGGCGTTACTGGACTTGAACCAGTGACCCCCAGCTTGTCGAGCTGGTGCTCTAGCCAACTGAGCTAAACGCCCACATGTGTTCTTCAGGTGGGAAGGGCGAAATTACAGGCAGCACGGCGGGTTGTCAAGAGCCCCGAGGGCTCCTGCAGGTCGCTTTTGGCGGTCTCCTGCGTGGCTTCAAATGACCGGTGCTGTTGTCAGACCTCCTGAGCGGCGTTATACTTAATTGCAGTCGTAAGTCTTTGTATCGGATACTTTTCCGAGACCATTTATATGGGGGCAGCAAAGTTCGACTAAAACAGATCTCGAGAGCTTCTCCATTACCAAGAAAGTAATCGTTTAGAGATAATGACGAAGAGTGTCCGGGCTGACAGGTTCTGGGACAAGCGCTCCCCCGAGGAGTATCGCGGCAACCAGCTGCGGCTTCTCAAGCGCTACCTGCGGGAGCAGGTTCTCCCGTTCAGCCCCTATTACAGGAAACTCTTCGACGAAGCCGGCCTCCACGCCGATTCCTTCAAGAGCCACTCGGACCTCGAGAAGCTTCCCCTGACCTGCAAGGCGGACATCGCTCCGACCGCCGAGGAGCCCCGCAAGCCGCGCAACATCGTTCTGCAGCCCAACGCCGAGCTCATCCGCGAGCACTGGCCGCTTCGTAAGAAGCTGCCGCTTCTCTGGAAGAAGCTGACCCGCGGGCCAGAGGCGGTCAAGGATTCCCTGGCCGAGGAGTACCGGCCGGTCTCGGTATTCTTCACGACCGGGCGCAGCGCTCTGCCCACGGCCTTCACCCTGTCGCAATACGATCTCAGCATTCTCCAGGAGTCCGGTCGCCGCATCGCCGAGGTGGCGGACATCGATCGCAACGAGGACAAGGTCATCAGCCTCTTCCCCTACGCTCCACACCTCGCCTTCTGGCAGGTGTTCTACGTCGGCATCGGCGGCAATATCTTCACGCTCAATACCGGCGGCGGCAAGGTCATGGGGACGGAGGGGATCCTGCAGGCCATCCAGAAGATACAGCCGGCCGTCCTGGCCGGCATCCCCGGCTATGTCTACCACCTGCTGCGCGAGGCGCACTCGCAGGGACTCGATCTCGGCTACATCAAGGGCCTGGCGCTCGGCGGCGATGCGGTGACCCCCGGCTATCGCG
>JAKUSY010000564.1 GCA_022451445.1 Planctomycetota bacterium | reverse complement strand
ATGGCGATGTGCTCGAAAAGGGAGGGGTGAATTTCTCGGAGGTCCACGGCGAGTTGGACAAGAACTTCGCCGGGCAATTGCCCGGCGAAGGCGACAGCTTCTACGCTACCGGGATTTCCCTCGTCCTCCACCCGCGCAACCCCAAGGCGCCGACCGTACACGCCAATCTCCGCTATATTGAAAAAGGCGAAAAAAAATGGTTCGGAGGCGGGTCCGACCTGACGCCTCACTACCTCTACGAAGAGGATGCGGTCCACTTCCACAGCGCGTGGAAGGCCGCCTGCGATCTCCACGGCGCCAAGCTCTACGCGGATTATAAGAAGGGATGCGATGAATACTTCTACCTTCCGCACCGCGGCGAGGCTCGCGGAATCGGCGGGATCTTCTTCGACTACGTGGATGCCGACGAGAGCTCTCTGGCGATGTGGGAAGCGCTCGGCAGGGCCTTCGTCGGAGCCTACCTCCCGATCCTCGAGAGGCGCAAGGATGCGGCTTACGGCGAGGATGAGCGGCTGCACCAGCTCCAGAGACGCGGACGTTACGTCGAGTTCAACCTGGTCTACGACAGGGGAACCAGCTTCGGGCTGAAAACCAGCGGGCGGATCGAATCGATCCTGATGTCGCTGCCGCCGGCGGTACGCTGGGACTACGATGCCCGGCCCGCGGAGGGCTCTGAAGAGGCGCGCCTGCTCGAGGTGCTCCGCAATCCGCGCGACTGGCTCGGCGGGGAAGATGAAGCTGATTCCCGAAAACAGGACGAACCTGCCGCTTGAAGTGCGGGCCTCTATCGGCGAAAACATTCCCCATGCGTTATCTCTCAGGCATCCAGCCCTCGGGTGTACTTCATATCGGCAATTACTTCGGCGCCATCCGCCCGCACATCCAGGGCCAGGATGAGCACGACTCCTATTACTTCATCGCCGACTACCACGCCCTGACCACGGTTCGAGACGCCGAGGTTCTCAGGGAAAACGTCCTCGGGGTCGCCCTCGATTACCTCGCCCTCGGACTCGATCCGGAAAAGACTACCTTCTTCCGGCACTCGGAGGTGCCGGAGGTGCAGGAGCTGGCCTGGGTGCTCTCGACCCTCACGCCGATGGGCCTTCTCGAACGCTGTCACAGCTACAAGGACAAGATCGCCAAGGGAATCGCTCCGGACCACGGGCTGTTCGCCTATCCCGTTCTGATGGCCTCAGACATCCTGATCTACGATTCCAACAGGGTCCCGGTCGGCAAGGACCAGGTCCAGCATATCGAGGTCACCCGCGATATCGCCCAGCGCCTCAACCACATCTACGGCAACGGCGGCGAGATCCTGGTCATCCCCGAAGCCCAGGTGGAAGAATCCACCGCTGTCGTGCCCGGGATCGATGGGCAGAAGATGTCCAAGAGCTACGACAACACCCTCGAGATGTTCGCCTCGGAAAAAAAACTGAAGAAGGCCATCGGGAAGATCGTCACCGACTCGCGTACCCCCGAGGAGCCGAAGGATCCCGAAGAGATCATCATGTACCAGCTCTACAGGCTCTTCGCCAGCGAGCCGGAGCTGCAGGCCATGGGCGAGCGCTACCGCGCCGGCGGCTACGGCTATGGAGATGCCAAGAAGGAGCTGCTCGAGAAGCTGCTCGATTACTTCGCGCCCTATCGAAAAAAACGTGACGAGCTCGCCGGCGATCCCGGCGGGGTCTTCGAGATTCTCGCGGCCGGCGCCGTCCGGGCCCGCCAGACCGCCCAGGCCACCGTCGAGCGAGTCTACAAGGCTGTCGGCCTGCGCTGAGACCCTCTTGCAATTCCCGGCGGCTCAGGATTTGAAGGGCGCCATCCCGAGCAATTCCAGGCAGAGCTCTTCGAGCGCCGCGTAATAAGCCATTCGCAGCTGCGCGGGGTCTCCGTCCGCGTCCCTCGCCGCCACCGCGGGCGTAATCCTGGTCTTGACGCTGAAGCTCTTCGTGGACTGGAAGCCGAGGCCCTTGCGCTTCTCCAGGCTGCAATCGAGCCTGCAGGAATACTTGCTCCCTGTCTTCAATCCCTGGAACTCGATGTTGCCGTCGAAGGTCGCCGTGGCGTGAATCACCAGGCGATGCCCGGGGTTCTTCCTGTTGGCGGAATCGGGGAAACCCTCCGGCACCTTCGCTCCGCCGGTCTGCTTCTCACCCGCCTTTCTTATGACCTTCACCTTGCCGTCGGAAAATGCGAGCCAGTGCTGCTCGGCCACCTCATGTTGAAGACAATAGCCCAACCGCGACCAGGTGTGGGGGTCGCTCGAAGAGAGATTCTCTTTGCCCAGCTTGCCGGTGACCAGCATCTTGAAGACCTTGTTGACGGCGACGGCCGGCACGGCTTTCGAAGGTTCCCCGGCCGGGGGCCGCGGAGGCTCAACCACCGGCGGTGGCTCCGCAGGGGGAGGCGCCGGAGGAACCTCGGGGTCCGGCGGCGGGGGGTCTTCGAACGGGGGAAGCTCCTCAGGCTCGGGCTCAGGCTCAGGCTCAGGCTCAGGCTCCTCGCGGACTGCCGGAACGGGAGAGACGCCAGGGGTCTCCCCGGGAGAATCAAGACGGCTGAAGACCGGCCTGTTCGTACGCCCATCGGCGACGATGCGACTTTCTGAGCG
>JAKUSY010000563.1 GCA_022451445.1 Planctomycetota bacterium | reverse complement strand
AGCCCCTCATTCGGCTTGTTCTTTACTGAATAGACACCTGGAGATCCGAGATGAAGAAGACGGCAACCAACAGGTTTTCTGCCCTGAATCCCTCCCGGAGGGATTTCCTCCAGGTTGGGGCCCTCGGGGGACTGGGCCTGACTCTCGACAATTACTTCCGTATCAAATCGGCGCATGCCGACCAGAAGTTTTACGAGAGCACGGAAGGCCCGGCCAAGAGCGTCATCAATATTTTCATGCCGGGCGGCATGGCCCACCAGGACACCTTCGATCCCAAGCCCTACGCGCCCCTGGCCTACCGGGGCGAGCTCGGCAGTATCGGCACCAAGCTTCCGGGCATCCGCTACGGAGAGGTCATGAAGCAGACGGCCCAGGTGGCCGACAAGATCACCGTCGTGCGCTCCATGAGCCACGGCGAGGCCGCCCATGAACGCGGCACCCACAACATGTTCACCGGCTACCGCCCCAGCCCGGCGCTCGTCTTCCCGAGCATGGGGAGCATCGTCTCTCACGAGTTCGGGCCGCGCAAGAGCCTGCCGCCCTACGTCTGCATACCCGGCCAGCCCAACACCTTCGCGGGGTCCGGCTACCTGAGCTCGTCCTACGCCCCCTTCAGCCTCGGCAGCGATCCCGCCAGCGGCGGCTTCAAGGTTCGCGACCTCAACCTTCCCGGCGGGGTGAAGTCGGAACGCTTCAACCGGCGGCGCTCGATCCTCGAGGCGGTCAACGCCCACTTCAAGGAAACAGAAAAGTCAGACGGCCTCGAGGCCATGGACACCTTCTACCAGAGGGCCTACGGCCTCATCAGCTCGAAGGAGGCCAAGGAGGCCTTCAACATCAACGCCGAGCCTGCCAAGCTGCGCGATGAATACGGGCGCAACGCCGCCGGCCAGAGACTGTTGCTGGCAAGGAGGCTGGGCGAGGCCGGAGTGCGCTTCGTCACCCTGACCTACGGCGGCTGGGACATGCACAACAACATCCGCAACGCGATGAGAGGCCAGATGCCGCCTTTCGACCAGGCCTTTGCCCGGTTGATCAGGGACCTCGAGACGCGAGGCCTCCTCGACTCTACGCTGGTAATCGTAACATCCGAATTTGGGCGCACTCCCAAGATCAACGGGAACGCGGGAAGGGATCACTGGCCGAAGGTATTCAGCATCGTCCTGGCCGGTGGAGGAATCAAGAAGGGATCCATCTACGGAAAATCCGATGCGACGGCGACCGAGCCCGAGGAAGATGCCCTCTCGGTAGAAGACTGGGCGACAACGGTCTATCGCCAGCTTGGAATCGTCGCGGACAAAGAGCTCATGGCCCCCGGTGACCGCCCGATCGAGATTGTCAAGGGCGGTAAGGTTTGTAAGGCCCTCCTCGCCTGAAGATGTTTCGACAGGTCCCGACAGGGGGAGTTTTTTTTCGATCACCGCGGAGCTTTACCGGACCTTAAGGACAGTTGAACCGGAGCCTCAACAGGAGATAACCACGAAGATGTCCCACCGCAACGGCTTCCAACCAGCAACAGCCCGGCGCGTAAGCTCGATGGCGCTCCTTGCCTTCTGCCTGCTGCTGGGGCCCGGAGCCCTGCTGCGGGCAGCCTCCCCTTCACTGAGCTCGATCTTCCCCAGGGGCGGCCAGCGCGGAGGCGAGCTGGACATTGACTTCAACGGCGCGCGACTCGCCGATGCCAAGGAGATCCTCTTTTACTCCCCGGGCTTCAGCCTCGTCGAATTCAAGGAGCTCAAGGACAACAAGGTCCGCGCCAGGATCAAGATCGCCGCCGCCTGCCGGCTGGGCGTTCACTCCATGCGCGTGCGCACCGCCACCGGCATCTCCGACATGAAGACCTTCTTCGTCGGGGCGCTCGCCGCTGTCGCCGAGAAGGAACCCAACAGCGACTTCGCCGCCCCCCAGAAGATCACGCTGAACTCGACCGTAAGTGGAATAGTACAAAGCGAAGATGTCGACTACTACGTATTCGAGGTGAAAAAAGGACAGAGGATCTCCGCCGAGATCGAGGCCATGCGCCTGGGCCATACCGTCTTCGACCCCTACATCGCGATCATGAACCAGGCTCGTTTTGAAATCGCCGCGGCGGACGATTCAGCGCTCCTGCGCCAGGATGCCACCTGCCAGGCCATCGCCCCTGAAGATGGAAACTACTACGTGCAGGTTCGGGAGAGCTCCTACGGGGGAAACGGCAACTGCCGCTACCGGCTGCACGTGGGCACCTTCCCGCGACCTCTTGCCGTACTTCCCGCGGGTGCCAGGGCGGGACAGGAAGTCGAGGTCTCCTACATCGGCGATGCCGGCGGACCCCGAAAACAGAAGCTGATGGTTCCGAAGGAGCCCCGGAAAGACTACGGGCTCTACCTCGAAGATGACGGGGGCATCGCCCCATCAAAGAACGTCTTTCGCATCAGCGAGTACGACAATGTCCTCGAGATCGAACCCAACAACAACCATGCCCAGAGCAGCAAGGGAGTGGCGCCCGGGGCCTTCAACGGCATCATCTCGGCGCCCGGGGACATCGCCTGCTTCCGATACGAGGCAAAAAAGGGGCAGGTCTTCGAGGTGGAGCTCTACGGACGGAGGATTCGCTCTCCGCTGGATTCGGT
>JAKUSY010000562.1 GCA_022451445.1 Planctomycetota bacterium | reverse complement strand
CCGCCAACCCGCGCCACCCACCTGGCCCGCTCACCCGGAACGCTACGACAGCGAAGGGAATGCGGAAGAACCGGGTGACCCCTCAATGAACCCCGCAGCCACCGTGGAGACCGTAGCTTGAGCGCCGCAGGGATCGACATAGGAGGCGCGAACCTCAAGGGGGCTCGCGACGATGGGCTGGTCGTGACGAAGCCTTTCGCCCTCTGGCGTGATCCAGCCGGCCTGGCGCGGGCTCTCAGGGAGCTGCTCGAGGCGCTTGCTCCATTCGACCGGCTCGCGGCCACCATGACCGGGGAGCTCTGTGATTGCTATGGCGGCAAGGAGGAGGGCGTGCTCCACATCCTCGCCGCTGTCGAAGAGGCGGGCGGGGTGCCCCCGCAGGTGTGGCTCCTCGGCGATGGACTCGCCACCCTGGAGAGGGCCCGCGCAGAGCCTCTCCGGGCCGCGGCGGCCAACTGGCAGGCGCTGGCGACCTGGGCGGCGGGTCTCGAGGGAAACGAAGACTCCCTGCTCATCGACATCGGCTCCACGACAACAGACATCATCCGGCTCGAGACCGGGGCGCCAGGCCCCGGGGGGCTCACCGATACCGAACGTCTTCAGAGCGGGGAGCTGGTCTACACGGGGGTTCGGCGCACCCCCATCTGCGCCCTCCTCGAGGAGGCCGATCTCGGGGGGCAAGCCTGTCCGCTGGCCGCCGAGCACTTCTCCACCACCCTCGATGCCTGGCTCCTGCTTGAAGAAATCCCCGAAGCTCCCGCCTGTGTGGACACGGCCGATGGGCGGCCCGCCACCCGCCCCATGGCGCACGACCGGCTCGCCCGCATGCTCTGTCTCGACCCACGAGAGCTCGAGAACGAAGCCGCGCTCTCCCTGGCAAGGCAGGTCGCCCGCGCGCAGGAGAACAAGATCTGCCGGGCGATTGGCCGGCTCATCGAGCCGGGGAAACCCGCCGGGGCCTTCATCTCGGGCGAGGGAGAATTTCTCGCCCTGCGAGCGCTGCGCTCCCTGGGGCTGGAGGACGAGCGAACCACCTCGATGAGCCGGCTCTACGACCCGGCTGTATCCGGGGCCGCCTGCGCCTTCGCGCTGGCCCGCCTCGCGTTGGAATCCTGAAATGAAGCTCAGAAGCTCCTGCCGACCGCCAGCATCTCGTCGGCATCGAGCACCCGGTCGTTCGAATCGAACAGGCTCGACACGCAGGAGCGGTGGATCTTCATCTTGATCCCGCCGACGCCGATCGCGCCGTAGCAGATCACTCCATCGAGCTCCTCACCCGCAACCGTGCCGCCCACCCCCTCGATTCCCTCGGGGGGAACCGCGTTCAGGTCGATGGCGACCCGCAGGCTCCCGCAGGCCTTGCGGGCATCCTCGCTGAGCAGGCAGACTCCCGGGCCACCGGTGGCGATCACCAGCTCGGCGCCCTCCATAGCGGCGACCAGCTCGGAGGCTTCCCCGGTGGCGACTCCGGTGATGGACCGCGCGCCCTCAACCGCGGCGCTGATCTCTCCGGCCACCTCATCGGCCCGCTCCTGCGAACGCGAGCCGACCACCACGTTGGCGCCCGATGAAGCAAGCAGGCGGACAACCCTGCGGCCGACGGGGCCCGTGGCGCCCAGCACCACGGCGGACCTTCCGGCAAGCGGCTCATCCCCGTCACCAGGGTGGCGCATGGCGGCGACGACCGCCGCGGCCGCGGTGGTGTTGGCACCGCTGGAATCGAGCATGACCGACACCCGGTGATTGCCGAAGAAGGTGTTCACGATCTTGTCCATGACCGCCTCGCCCGCAGCGACATCACTGCCGCCGACGAAGATCGCCGTGGATTGAAGATGGCCGGCCGGCCTGGTGAAGATCGCCCCGTAGACGATGTCGACGACGTTCTCGGGCGTCACGTCAGCATGACAGAGGAGCACGTCGACATCGGAGTCGACCGCCACCACGCTGTCAAAGGAGCTCGCGCGGGAGTCGGTGTCGAGCTGGAGTAGTATTTTCCGTTTCTCTGCCATCGAACCTGCTCAAGAAAAGAAACTCCCCGGCGGAGGCCGCTTCTGCGGCAACCGCCCGGGAGTCTTGCTGAAGAGAGCCCGTCAAAAGCTCTCGTTCTGCCGCTTAGAAGCCGGCGTAGGGATGCTCTGCAGTTTCCTTGGCCTCGACCATATCCGCAGCGCTCGGCGAATTGTTTATCGCATTGGCAATTGCCAGCTTGGTCGCCTCGTAGTTATAGTCGTAGATCTTCTTGTCGTCAGCCGCATCCCAGTGAATGAACACTCCACAGACGATGCAGAGATCCTCGGCCTCGGCGGCGGGAATCACGCCATCGGCGACGGAATCCGCCACAGCCTTGGCGACGGCGAACTGTGCAGGTCCGAACATCTGGACAGCCTGCTTCGCGCCCTTGATCGTGACCTTGGTGATCATGACGGTGGCGGGCTTGACAGCCACATTCGGAGCCAATACCGCGAGAAGATTCGAGTGCCCGGCACTCTGGTTAGCCAGCGCATTGGCAAAAGCCACGCCGACAGGACCATCTTTCGAGCCGATAAGAAGATCGATGTGAGAAATCTCATTCCCGTCACCAACCCACGCTTCGCCAACTAACATAGACATAAGACCCTCC
>JAKUSY010000561.1 GCA_022451445.1 Planctomycetota bacterium | reverse complement strand
GCGTCTCCGGCGGGGTGATCGAGACGCTGATTGCGGGAGACGGTCCGCCAACGCTGGGCTCATCCAGCCACAGGGTTCCGTTGGAGTCTACCCGGTCGCCGGGCGCTCCGAGATTGATACCGACCCGGATGATGTCCCTGGGCTTGCTCGCCCCCCAGGAGGCCCACTGCTCATGTTCCTGGGGCATGTTGACCCGGGCGAGGCCCCCCGGCCGCTGGTAGCTGCAGGTGCAGCCTTCGTAGAAGTAGGGGATGTTCAGCAGGCCTCCGGCTGGGATGATGCTGTTGGTGCAGCCCGATCTCGGCCCGCTGATGTGGATGGTCCCGCTCTCGCTCTGAAGATCGTAGAAGGCGGCGGTCCCCGAGCGCATCGAGTAGATATGACCATAGTTGATGCCGCCATCGCAGCCGTAGCTCTTGGGAAAAGAGCGCGGGCTCTTCAGACCCGTCAACGGGCTGACCCGGTCGCCGGTCTTCGGTTTCTCGGGTTTCCAGGCGTTTTTCTGTGTGGGGGGGCGGTACTGGGTCGGCTCCCGGCGTGTCCCGCGGCTGCCGGCAAGCTCGCTGCGGAGCGTCTTCTGTTCGTCCGGGGACAGGATGCGGCCGGTGTAGATGTCCGATAGAACGGTTTCCAGCAGCGGGTAATCCTTGTTCCCGGCCGATTTCGAGCGCGGATGGTGCCAGTCCTTGGGGCGGGAGATCATGATTCCTGAGCGGAACTGCGGCTGGGGCGAGCGCTTGAAATGCGCCAGCGAATCATCGAACCAGAGCACCCCCAGCGGAGCCCTCACCAGCTCATCCGGACTGGACCAGCCGCCTGAATAGTCTGTCGAGCCCGGCAGGGGACCGTCCCGGCTCAGCAGGAGCAGGCCCGGCCGGATGCTGCGCCGGCGTGAGCCCCGCAGCTTGAGCTTGCCGATCGTTTCCTCGAGTTTTTCGGCAGCCGGCGCCGGAAGCTCGAAGATCGCTGTTCCTCCAAAGGGGCGAAGGATCCTGTAGGTCTCCCGGGCAAGCTCTGCGGGATCTCTGCCCCGCAGGACTCCAGCGCCTCTCAGGACGACAAGGCTCGCGAAATAGGGAGGCAGGCTGGCGGCCGGGCGGGAGTCCGCGATAATCGAAACCCGTGACCCGGGCAGCCCCCTCCTGTCCAGCCTGTCGCGTATCGCGCCGGCCTCGCCGCCGGGGGCGACGAAGGCAATGACCCGCAGGCGCGAAGAGAGCGCGATGGCTTCACCCAGGGAGCCGGCCCGGTCTCCTGCGACGATGCCGTAGCCGGCTTCCTGTCCGGATTCAGAGAGGAGCTCTTTCGCCCGTTCAGGCCAGGCCGGAGCGAGCACGGGTGGAGGAGGGCTTTTCTTCTCTTTTTTCGTTTTCGCTGCCGGTTTTCCCGCGAAGCAGTAGATCCCGCCCTCCCTGGTGGTGACGATGAGCCTGCTGCCGGCGGCGGCGATCGAATGCACCCTGCCCGCGACCCCCTTGATTCCCGCCCCGTAGTCGAAGACCCTGCCTCCGAGCTCTACCCTTCTGGCGACTCCGGCAGAACCCGGGCCTGTCTTCATCTTGTCCTCGTGCTCCTCCTTGTTGACCGAGCTGTCGTAGACGATCTTTCCCCTCCGCTTGTCCCTGGCCTCTTTCGAGTCGGCCATCGCGAACCAGCCGCCGGGTATGCGGGAGAAACCCGGAAGGGAGAATTCTTTCAGCTCTCCTGTGGCCAGGTCGAATCTCGCGGGGAAGGCGGCGCTGCAGGGGACCACGAGCTCGTCGCCGTTGATGACGAGGTAGCCCTGGGGAGAGAGCCCGCCGAAGGCCTGGGCTCCATGGGGATGCGGTCCGTAGATGTAGCCGCTGCGGTCGTTGAGCCAGGCCAGCTTTCCGGTCCTCGCGTCGAGGCAGTAGACAAAGACACCCTCGAAGGACCAGACACCGGCGGCGAAGTAAATTTTCCCGTCCTTCAGCACAGGGCCGCCGCGGATGGGCCAGGCGGAGATCACGCGGCCGTTTCCAAGCAGGCGTCTGGTCGATGGGGCG
This sequence comes from Planctomycetota bacterium, assembly GCA_022451445.1. Classification (GTDB taxonomy): domain Bacteria; phylum Planctomycetota; class UBA8108; order UBA8108; family UBA8108; genus UBA8108. Next base: position 598 of record JAKUSY010000561.1, on the reverse strand, counting down.
GCCCTGAATTTCCACTCCAGCTTCCCGCTGGAGGCGTCCAGGCAGTACAGGAACCCGTCATCGGCTCCGAAATAGACTCGTCCCCCATCGGCCACCGGGGCGAAACGGACCGGTCCATCGGCGTAGAAACGCCAGACCCGTGTTCCATCTTCGAGCTGGAGGGCGGTAACGCTGTCAGTCCGTGAGGAGGCGAGGAAGAGCAGGTCCTTCATGATGATCGGTTCGTAGCCCGCATCGAATTGAAGCCTGGCGCTCCTGTAGGCCGGCTCCAGGACGGGCCAGCTTCTGCTCCATTGCAGCAGCAGCTTCGACGGAGCGGCTTCCGGAGAGCTTCCGCTCCTGCCCGGGTCGTAGCGCCAGGTGGGCCAGTCTCCCGCGCTCGCCGGATTGTCGGCCGCCGCGAAGAGGACGGAGAGGATCAACAGTTGGGCTTTCCTCGTGAGCCGCGGCGGGAATCCTGGTTCAGCTCGGTTTTTCATCATGTCTGGCCGGGAAATTGGACTGTGGAATGTTTGACAACGGGAAGCTCGTCTCTTTCCCCCCCAAGCTCCTTGTCTGCGCAGAAGAGCAGGGGATGGTATTGCCCTGAAAGCGTAGT
>JAKUSY010000560.1 GCA_022451445.1 Planctomycetota bacterium | reverse complement strand
CGATAACTACCGACGCGATATGATTACCAAGTCGAGCAACCTAGTGATCGTTGAAGGAAATCTGGTACCTATCGACGGAGATGGGGCGGCGGCCAGGGGCCGTGTCGAGATCGATGCGTCTACCGGGCTGATCGTCGAGACCGGCGAAGCCCGGGGGGCCGGGGCCCTCGTGCTCGACGATGACCATATCATCATGGCGGGCATCATCGACCAGCATGTGCACGCCCGGGAGGATCCTACCGGCAAGGATGCCTACAAGGAGTCTTTCCAGACCGCGGGCGAGGCGGCGGTCAACGGGGGGGTGGTGGCGATTGTCGATATGCCGAACAACCCTGAGGCCCCGGTCGATGACGAGAGCTACCTGAAAAAGAAGGATCTCACGGCGGGGAGCCTGATCGACATCCTGCTCTACGCCGGTATCGGTCCGGGTACAATGCCGCTTTCTTTCCCGGCGCCGTATAAGGCCTACATGGGGCCGAGCATCGGCCACCTCTTCTTCAAGAACGAAGAGGCGCTCAGGGAGGCTCTCTCGCATTATCGCGGACATTTTGTCGCATTCCATGCCGAGGATCCGGTGATCCTGAAAGAGAGCGAGGATGCCGATACACATTTCCTCCGCCGCCCGCCGGAGGCGGAGGTGGAGGCGATCGATCTTATCCTCAGGATGAGCGACAGCTACGGGATCCGGCCGCATATCTGCCACCTGTCGACCGCCGAGGGCCTCGAGCTGATCCGTGGCGCCAGGAAGAAGGGCCTGCGGGTTACCACCGAGGTCACCCCTCACCATCTCTACTACGACCAGGACAACGCGCGCGGTTTTTCCCGCCCCGACTATCTGCAGTGCAATCCGCCCATACGTACCAGGCTGGACAGGATCTCCCTGCTCGAGGGGCTGCGCTGCGGCGATATTGAATGCCTGGCTACCGATCATGCTCCGCATACCATCGAGGAAAAAGACCTGGGAGTCTCCGGTGTTACCCAGCTCGACACTTTCGGGGCCTTTCTTTTCTGGCTTATGGACGAGGGCTTCGACCTGCCGACCCTGCAGCGCGCCTGCGCCGAGGTGCCGGGTCGCTTCCTGGGCCGTTACCTGCCTCATCGCTACGGAAAGCTGGAGCCCGGCTTCGTGGGTTCGTTGACGATTCTGAAGAAGGAGAGCTTCACGGTGCGCCGCTCGGAACTTAAAACGCGCGCCGGCTGGTCGCCCTTCGAGGGCGTCACTTTCCCCGGCCGGGTCAGCCACACCATCGTGCGCGGCCAGATCTATCCCCGGCTCGATTGATCCCATGAAGGTGCCGCGCGAAAAATTGCAGGTCAGCTTTTCGCGCTCGAGCGGTCCCGGGGGCCAGAACGTCAACAAGGTCGCCACGCGCGTGGAGGTGCGATTCCAGCTCGAGAGCGCCGACTGGATTCCCCCATTGATTCGCTCCCGCCTGGCCAGCCTCCATCCGCGCCGCCTCAATCGCGAGGGGGATTTCATCATCGTCTCCTCTCGTTTTCGCAGCCAGAAGCGCAACCTCGAGGACTGTATTGAGAAGCTGGAGGGCCTTCTCCGGGAGGCATCGAGGCCGCGGCAGCGTCGCGTGCCCACGCGTAAAACCAGGGCCTCGAACGAGCGGCGCCTGCTGCAGAAGAAGAGGCGCTCCAGCACCAAGACCCATCGCCGCCGCCCGGATGAAGATTGAGGACGGCGGCGCCGATGCGGAAGATGGATTGAATAAGCCCCCCGCCCGGGCTCGTCTACCAGGCCGGAGCCGGGGCCTGTTCGAAAGGCGCATCAGTGCGCGCATCAGGTTATGATTCTTCCGGCCGCGAGGTCCCGGCTGAACCGGGTCGAGGCCCTGAAAGGCAGGATCTGTGCGACAGCTCTCAATAGTGTTCCCCTCCTACAATGAAGCCGCGAGGCTGGGCGAGACCCTTGCCAGCGTCTCCTGTTTCTGCAGGGCCGAGCTCGATCGCTACGAGCTCATCGTCGTCGACGATGGCTCGGCGGATGATACCGAGGCGGTGGTACGCGAATTCGAGGAGGTTCGCTACCTGCGCAACGAGGTCAACAGGGGTAAGGGAGAAACGGTCAAGCGCGGCATGCTGGCGGCCGAGCTCGACACGGTTCTTTTCAGCGATGTTGATCTGTCGACGCCCATCGAGGAGGCCCTGGCCCTTCTGAAGGCGCTGGAGGAAGGAGCCGACGTGGCGATCGGAAGCCGCCGCTTCGATGGCGAAAAGCAGGTCAGGCGCAGTTGGCCCCGTAAGCTCATGGCGTGGGGCTGGCGCGTCCTCGTTCACCGATTGGTGCTCGCCGGCATCCACGATACGCAGTGCGGATTCAAGATGTTTCGCCGCCGGGCGGCGAGGGATGTTCTCGCGCTGCAGCGGCTGGAGGGCTGGGCCTTCGACGTTGAGGTGCTCTACCTGGCGCGCCGCCTGGGCTATTCGATCGTCGAGGTCCCGGTCGAATGGCATGAATCAGGCGATAGCCGCCTGGGCTTTTTCAGTCCTTTTCGGATGGCGCTCGACCTGCTCAATGTTCGCCTGCTGCACCGCCATCTTCCCACGGGGACCGGACCGTGCGGGGAGAGCTGAGAACCAGGGGGGGGAGGAAAAATTGAAAGGCCGGGCCGCGGGCGGGTT
>JAKUSY010000056.1 GCA_022451445.1 Planctomycetota bacterium | reverse complement strand
CGCCCCCACCCCCGAGGACTCGGCCGCCCCCTACGCCGCGGAATAGGCCGCCCCCAAGGCCGCTGAAGAGGCCGCCCCCAAGGCCGCTGAAGAGGCCGCCCCCAAGGCCGCTGAAGAAGCGACCGAAGACAGCGAGTAATTCCCCTTCGGTGATCGGCACCCGGCAGGGGGGTTCCCTTGCTTAAATAGTCGGCGACGCAATAATGGGGCCAACGCCGCTGCCCTCCTGGAGATCGAAGAGAGATGCTTCCTGCCCCTGTTGAAGAGAAGCTGCAAGAAACCGAAAAACGCCTTGCCGAGGTCCAGGAGCAGCTCGCTGACCCGAACCTTTTCTCCGAACCCTCGCGGCTGCGCCTGCTGTCGCGAGAATGCGGCTCCCTGACCAGGCTCGTTGAACAATACCAGCGCTACCGGGAGCTGTCCGAGGCCATCGAGGACAACCGACAGCTCTCCGAAAACTCCGACGAGGATGAGGAGCTGCGGGAGCTCGCGCTCGAGGAAATCGAACAATTACAGCCGAGGCTCGAGCAGGCCGAACAGGACCTCCTCGACCGCATCCTGGTCCAGGACAAGGATGCCGGACGAAACGTGATCATGGAGATCCGGGCCGGCACCGGCGGAGATGAAGCGGCCCTCTTCGCGGGAGACCTCTTCCGCATGTACGGCCGCTTCGCGGAGCGGCAGGGCTGGAAGGTCGAGGTGATCGACGGAAGCCCTACCGACCTCGGTGGCTTCAAGGAAATCATTTTCTCCGTCTCCGGCGAAGATGTTCACCTCCATCTGCGATACGAAATGGGCGGCCACCGTGTCCAGAGGGTTCCCCAGACCGAGACCAGCGGACGCATCCACACCTCCGCGGCCACCATCGCGGTAATGGGAGAGCCCGAAGACGTGGAGATCGAAATCCGGGAGGCTGACCTGCGGGTGGATTTCTTCCGGGCTTCCGGGCCCGGCGGACAGAAGGTGAACCGCACCAGCTCCGCCGTCCGGCTGACCCACATGCCCACCGGGCTTGTCGTTTCCATCCAGGATGAGACCTCGCAGCACAAGAACCGGGCCAAGGCGATGCGGGTGCTGCGGTCGCGAATCTACGATCACGTCGAGACCCGGCGACAGGAGAAAGAACAGAGCCTGCGGCGCGGGCAGATCGGCTCGGGCGACCGGAGCCAGAGAATCCGGACCTATAATTTTCCCCAGAACCGGGTCACCGACCACCGAATCCGGGAGAACTTCAACCTGGATAAGGTCGTCAAGGAAGGCGCCCTCGAGGGCCTGATCTCGAGCCTGCGAAACCAGGAGAAGGAGCAGAGGCTGAAAGAGCTTTGAGCCCGAACTACAGCCCTAGCAAGAACTGGACGGTCTGCGAGCTGCTGAGCTGGACAGAGAACTACTTCCAGGAACGCAACATCGAGAGCGCCCGGATTGACGCCGAGCTTCTCCTTTCCAAGGCGCTCGGAATCGACCGGCTGGAGCTCCTTACAAAAGCTTTCGAGGAGGTTGTAGATGAAGCGGTGCGCGGCGCCTTTCGTGAATTCGTCAAGCGCCGCGGAAAGAGAGAGCCCGTGGCCTACCTGACCGGCGAAAAAGAGTTCTACTCTCTGCCATTCGAGGTTACGCCGGCCGTTCTCACGCCGCGGCCCGAGACGGAGCACCTCGTAGATGCGGCCATCGCCCTGGCCCCGGACAATGCACGCATCCTCGACCTTGGATCCGGAAGCGGCAATATCGCCGTTGCGCTCGCCGTCAACATCCCCGGTGCCCGGATCACGGCGGTTGATATCAGCCCGCAGGCGCTCGAGGTCGCTGAGCGCAACGCGAGCCTGAATGGCGTGGAGGACCGGATTGAATTCATCCCCGGCGATCTCTTCTCCGCCCTGCCCGGGGGCACTCCGCCTTTCGACCTGATCGTCTCCAATCCGCCCTATATCGCAGGCGCCGAAGAAGAAGGTCTCATGGACGATGTGCGCCTCTTCGAGCCGCGCATCGCGTTCATCGACTCCCGCAGTCCGCAGAGCGCCGGGCTGGGGTTTTTTCGCGACATCCTCGACGGGCTCGACGGCTGGCTGGGCGAAGAAGGCTCGGTCATCGTCGAAGTCGGAAACCGCCAGGGAGAGGCGGTGGAAAAATTATTCTCCGAAAAAGGCCTCCAGGAGGTCTCGATAACGCGTGATTACGCCAAAATTTCCCGCATCGTCCGAGGCCGGCACGGCTGATAAAGTCGACGAACTTGACGGGCAGGGTTTCACCGTTACAATCTCCCCTACCTGAACGCCGATGATGCCCCCTGGCGGCTTTCCCTGGTTGCCGCCACTGGGTTGAAAATTGAACCATAGAGAAGTGAAGAGCTCGTGGACAAGATCATCATCGAAGGCGGCGTTCCCCTGTCTGGATCGGTAAAGATCCAGGGTTCAAAGAATTCCGCCCTGCCCATCCTGTTCGCTACGATCCTTACAGAGGACAGGTGCACGATCCACAACGTGCCCGCGTTATCGGATGTCAGGACCACGGAGGCTCTCCTTCGCTCGCTGGGCATGTATTGCGAGCGAAATGACGCAGGAAGCTTCTCCGTCGAAACAACAGACCCGAGCCGCACCCTTGCCGACTACGAGCTGGTCAAGAAGATGCGGGCCTCTTTCCTGTCGATAGGACCCTTGCTGGCTCGCCGCGGCAAGGCGAAGGTTTCCATCCCCGGGGGATGCGTCTTCGGGGCAAATGGACGTCCGGTTGACCTCCACCTCATGGGCCTCGAGGCCCTGGGCGCCAGGATCAAGGTAGCGAAGGGATACGTCGAGGCGGAGGCATCCCGGCTCATCGGCAACACCCTCGACCTCAGTGGTCCCAACGGGTCGACTGTAACCGGAACAGCCAACATCCTCATGGCCGCGACCCTGGCGAAGGGCGAGACGAGAATCAAGAATGCCGCCATGGAGCCCGAGATTATCGATCTCGCCATGTTCCTCAATAATATGGGGGCCGAGATCGAGGGCGCGGGAACCGATGAGTTGCGAATCCAGGGAGTCGACGCGCTCCACGGCACCGAACACATGGTCATGCCTGACCGTATCGAAGCGGGCACCTACCTCATCGCCGGAGCTATCACGCAGGGAAACGTAACCGTGAAGGGGGTCTCTCCCCGCCAGCTCGAGAAGCTGACGACATCCCTCGAACAGGCCGGCATCATCCTCGACATCGGAGAGGACCACATCCACGTGTCGACAAACGGCTCCATCCGGCCTGTCGACATCTCTACCAGGGCCTATCCCGGCTTCCCGACTGACCTGCAGGCCCCGATGACCGCCCTGCTGACCCAGGCAAAAGGGACCAGCCAGATCAGCGAAAACGTCTACAAGGACCGCTTCAACCATGTCCCTGAGCTGAACCGGCTCGGCGCTGTGATCCACCAGGAAGACGGCCATGCGACCATCGACGCCCCCAACGAATTGAGCGGTGCCAAGATCATGGCATCGGACCTGAGAGCCGGCGCCAGCCTTATCCTGGCCGGCCTCGCAGCCACGGGCACCACCACCATCGACCGGATCTACCATGTCGACCGGGGCTACGAAAGGATAGAGAAGAAACTCGCGAAACTTGGCGCGAGAATCACGCGAAAAGTCGGCGAGAAAACAGGGGAAGAAGAGGAAGAAGAGGGCGCCCCCGACCCTACTCGCACACCAACTCATCAGGCGTAGGATCGGAGCCCGGATTCCCCAGGCGAGGCTCCTCCGGAGGAGGCCCGCCCCTGTAAAGATGCTGGAGCAGGCGAATGGCGTCGGTTACCGAGATCCGGCCATCATCGTCCACATCGGCCGCATCCGCGCAGAATCCGCCGCCTGCCGGCTCCGCGAAAAGAAACTGCAATATGACGACGGCGTCGGTGATGTTCAGGACCCCGTCGCGGTCGACATCTCCGCGCTCAAACCAGGGAGCCCCGTCCTGGGCCCCCAGGGCCTGCAAGACGAGGTCATCGGCGAAGGCCGCGCGACCGCGGATCCCTGCCGTGACGACCAGCCGAGCCCTTCTCGTGCCAACGGGCAGACGAAACACGCCTGAAAAGCTCTCCCATTGCGCGCACCGCAGCTCGCCGGTTCCCGCTGAGCAGGCCACGTTGTTTTCGGCATCGAGAACCTCGACCCGGAGGCCGACACCCATGAGGCTGGCGAAGCTCTTCAGCTTCCCTCCCCAGCGCAGGTATTGGGCCGCCTCCGGCAGCTCGACAACCTGGGAGAGGGTGGACTCCTCGACCTCCGCTGTAGGATAGGCCATGAACATTCCATCCCCGGAACGGGTCACCAGGTAGTCGGTAAAAAACCGTGCCAGGTTCGCCCCATGGCGAAAACCTCCCTCCACGTTCCAGGGGGCGAGTTCTACGGATTCGGCGCCCGGATTGGAGAGCAGGTTGCCGCCGAGCCGGCCATGGGCACGGGGGCGGATTTCAATGCCGAAAAAGACCTCGTCGATGGCTCCATCGTTGCGGGTACCGCCGATGAGCGTCCTGCGATTTGCCGCGACGACGACCCTGGCCGAGCGGGTTCCCGGCGGCACCGCCACGGCCTCGCGCCAGGGCCACCAATAGAGCGTGTCAAATTTTCCCGATGCCGTGCTCCACAATTCCGCGCCGGCGGAATCCCTCAGTGAGAACGAAACCTCCGCCTCATCATACGGCTCGGCGCGGCTCTCTCCGCCGGGAAATCTGAGATAGGCCGCGGCCAGCCAGGCGCCGAGATGGGCCGTGACACGCCCCTCGTCGATCGGCCCGGAGAAGGGCTCGAGGGAGACCTCCTGGGACGCGCGCGAGTGAACATCCCGGGCCCCGCCGGCAAAGAACTTCTCGCCCGAGTAGGCCTGCAGCTGCGTCAGCCCGGTCACCGCCTCCATCCCGCCAGACACCTCCCAGCCCTCGAGGTCCCGCTCAGCTCCCGGGTTGACCACGAGATTTTCACGGCAGACATACGCCCTGCTTGTCGGGGACATGCCCAGCTCCCCCCCGCGGGCAATGACGCCCTCAGCCGTCAGCACGTAGGCGGCTCCCGGCTCGTGCGGGGCCGTGATCAGCCGGACCCGGCGGCGATGGCGATCGACGCGGGCGCGCAACACCTCCAGCGGCGCGCCCGCGTCCCCCTGGCGCCGGATACCGTAGCGCCCGGGACGCGACGCGCTCGCGAGCTCCACCTCGCGGTCAAATCGCAGCTCGAGGACCTCGGGACCGAAGACCGCGTCCACGATGAAGTCCTCCGGCGGATCGACCCGGATGGGATCCGTGAGCATCATGCTGAAGACCACCGGGCGGTGATCCGAGAGCACCGGGGCCAGCTTCGGAATGCTGGCGGAGACGGGAAACATGCCCCCGGCGGGATCGTAGAAAAGCAGGTCGATGAGCTGGTGCCCCTCGGTGCCGGCGAAGCCGGTGGCGGGCCAGGTCGTGCGCTCGCCGGGCCGGACCCCGAGATCGGTCCAGGCATCGTTGAGGGCGCGCTCCAGGACGACATTCTGCGTCGAGTAATGCTCATCGTTGAAATCTCCCAGCAGTATTTTCCGCGGGTTCGAATCGACCGGAAGGATCTCGTTGACGATCTGGCGGTTTTCCCGGTCCCCGGCCTGGTCCCACGAATTGTGAACCCCGTAAACGGAAACCGGCACGCCACCCAGCAGCGTAGTCGCTCGGATGAGGCTGCGGCCGGTCTCCAGGGGGATTCTCCGCGTCCCCTCCAGCGGCGTCCTCGACAGGATCGCCTTGAAGCGGTCGAGCATGCTGAAATGCTCCAATCCCGTGACCGACGCTATCGTCTCGAGGTATTCCTGGCTCGGCACCTCCTGCATGGAGAGCAGGTCGAGGTTCAGGCCGCGGAGGAAGCGGGCGACGGCTGTGGGGGTAGCCTCCAGCCCGCCATGCACGTTGTAGGTCGCCAGGCGAACCACCGGGCGCCTCGGCTCCTCATCCTGCCCGACCACTGCCCGCAATGGCAGAATCAGCAGGAATAGAAGAAAAGCGCGATGGCGAAAGCGTCCCATCTGGAAACCTCGTGAATTGCGGTTCGAACCCACCTTCGAGGATACCACGAATAGCGACGGCATCCCGTCATTCGCGGCCTTGCGGCCCTCAGCGGGTCATTTCAGGACGAAATCACGCACCTCTTGCGATGAAAGCTGCCCGAGCGTGGCACGCAATTCCTCGAGGATGCCCGGATTCACTCGACGAAGCTGGTTGATGAAAAGCTTCTTGTCGGAAAAACTCACCCTGGAGTTCAGGTAGCGGCGGGCCTCCGGGGTAAACCCATCGTGCCTGGAGATCGCGAAATAGGCCCTGATGGCCTTTGCATAAATGAAGGCGTCCTTGGTCCAGGTCAGCTCGCGGAAAACTCTTTCGACCTCAGGATCCGACATGCGTGCGAGCGTTATCAGCGCCTGGCTGACCGCTCCTCCGTAGATACGCATGTTCTTGACGACAAAGCCCCTGAGGATCCTGACCGACTCCTTGTCGTTACGAGCCCCGAGATGAGAGATAAGGGCGGAGTGCTCCTGGAAATCCGTCGCCGCCGCCAGCCGTCTCTTGACGATCTCCACAGGCGGAAAGTAACCGAGGGCTTCGCCCGCCTCGAAGAGCAGCCGCAGCCGCTTGTCCCCGGCCAGGAGCAGGCGGAGGATCTCGTCGCGCAGGTCCTGCTCGAGATCGGGAAACCGGCCCGCGTGAAACCTGAGAAAGACCGGCAGGAAATTGTGGAGATAGCCGCGCAGTACGGTCCTGGTCGTTTCCCCGGTCGCGCCGAGGTAGCTGTGCGCCATGCGCGCCATGCCTTCTTCCTGGCGCATCGCCAGGTGGGTCAGCGCGAAGGCGAGGTCGTATCTTCCCGCCAGCTTTTTTCCCAGCTCGGCATTTTTATCCAGGGCGTGAAGAAAATCCTGCAGCACCGCATGCCCCTTGTCTCCCTCGGACATCAGCTTTTCCATCTCGCGAACCAGGCCCGCCCCATCGCTTCTCACGACGAACCCCAGGAGGTTGTCGATCGTCTCCTTCGGCGTGACCCCGGGAACGCTGCCGGCTTTCGCCCAGGCGGCCGTGCTGAACACTTCCGGCGATCCTTCCCCTGCCGGCGTTTCTTTCCCGGCCTGCTCAGCCGCGCCAAGGCGCGCCCGCTGCTTCGCGACCGCCTCTTCGAGCGATTTGATGCGCGCCTCGACCCGGCCGAGCTCCTCCGCGGGGGGAGCCTGCGCCCGGATGAGCAGCCGGGGAGAACAAAGGGCCGCCAGCGCCAGCAGCGCCAGGGCGACGGCGGAAACCGGGTTCCTCTTGCGGGCCGGGCTCTCAGCTGTCATCGCCAGCCTCCTTCTTTAACTTCAGCGCGGCCTTTTCCAGCCTGGCGCGGACCTTCTCATCCGTTACCCGGGCCGGGTCTTCAAGAAGCGCCCGGTAGATCGCGGGGCTCTTGCGCTTGAGAGAGCCCAGCACCAGGCTCTGCTGGGCGACCGTGAGCCCGGAATCCAGGTAGCCCAGCGCCCGCTCGAGGTCGGCAAGCTCCCGCGGATGGCGAAAATAATAGAAGGTCGCGGTCTGGCGAATGCCCGGGTTCGCGTGCTCGAGAAAGGGCAGGGCAAGACCTTTTCGTCCAAGGGCGTCGATGTCGACAATATGCCTCAGCCCCTGGCCTACACTCCGATGAGCGCCGTCTCCCGTGTCCTCAACGAACTTGATGAGGGCCTGCAACCCGGCGTCTCCTCGGCCTGCAAGATGCGCGATCACGGTACCGTGGGAAGTTGGATCCTCGAGGTTGTAGAGGATCGGCAGCATCGACTCGATGGGAGGCTTGAACTGCAGATCCCGCATGGCCAACGTCACCTTGTAGAGATACTGGCCGCCCTTCTTCAGCTGGAAAACGATGTCCTCCTTGAGAAGCTGCCGCAGCTCCGGGTACTTGCCGCGATGGTAGTTGAGAAAGACGGGCAGGAAATTGTAGATCTCGCGACGAACAAAGGAGCCGGGAATGTCGCGCGTATTGCGGATAAGGTAATCGCAAAGCTCGGCGGTCTTCCCGGGGTAGAGGGCCACCAGGCGCAGCATGGCGTAGACCAGGCGAGAGTCGTGGGTCAGGATGAGGATCTTGTCGTGCTCCTCATCGCAGGCGATGAAGAATCCCAGCAATTCCCGGTATCCCTCCTCTCCCTTCAGAAGCAGCTCCCGCATCGTCTCGTACATCCCGCGTCCATCGAAGCTGCCGAGGTGGCCCAACAGGGCCTCCCGGGCGGCCTTCGCAGCGGACGGGCCCTTCGCCTTGAGATCCGCCAGGAGCGTCGTGAGCTCCTTCTCCCTGGCGCGAAGGGCTTCGAGCTCCGCCGATGCCGGGATCTTGCCCGGTAGCGGGGCTTCCTGCGCAGCCGAACCATCTCCCCCGGTCGCTCCCGGCCCGGCAGGGGGCGCCTTTCGCCGGCAGGATGCCGCCGGGAAGAGCAATAGCGCGGCGCCCACGAAAATGAGCGCCATGGTAATGAAATGAGCTCGCTGGTACCGCATCTCGCGGACATCATTGCATGGAGCCCTTAGGCTGCAAGCAACTTATGGAGTCTCTTTACCCGGCCGGCAGCCGTGCCTCCGGAAAGAGGCCGCTTATTCGCCAAGCCGCGCCCGCAGAGACTCCAACCTCGCGCTGCCCGGGTGTTTTCCAAGTCCGTCTTCTACAAGCGCCCGGGCCTCCGCGAGGCGGACATGAAGTTTCAGGAAGATTTCCGCCATGCCCCAGGGCGCCGATTCGTTCAGGGGTTCGGCCGCCAGCAGGCGGCGCAGGAGCCTGAGCCTGAAGAATACGTCCTGGGGCCTGTTCCTGATGTTGAGCAGGCGCTTGAGAAGCGCGGCGTTCGCAGGGTCAAGCTCGCTGGCGAGAAAGAGATAATCGTAGGCGCCCGGCTCCTTGAATTTCGAATAGGCCGCCGCCAACTCGGTATAGATCCCGGCGCTCTCCTCGAGAGGCCTCCCCTGGAGCTCGGCCTCGAGGGCGTCGATCTTCGCCCGGTTGGCCGCCATCTCTTCGAGACCCTTGCGCGCCCACTCCCTCCTGGCCGGATCCTCTCCGCAAAGGGCGAGCACCTCGGGGTAGAGCTCGAGCCTGCCGGGAGCCTTCTCGAGCTGGGCAACGAGCTCCTCGAGGGCGCCGCCCGCGCCGGTCCGGGCACGGGCCACCGCCGTCCAGGCCACGAGATCGGCCGTCGGTTCGAGCCCCTTATCCCTGCCGAGCCAGGCCGCCTCTTCAAAGTCGCGCAGGGCGGCAGGAGCCTCTCCGGCTGCCAGCAGGTTCCTGCCCCTCCAATAGCTCGGCTCCCAGGCCGAAAACGAAAGCTTACCCGCCTGCGAGATCGCCTCATCCGCGGAGTCGCCGCGGCCCAGCTCGATCAGGCTGCGGGCCAGGCCGAGATAAGCCGAAAACCCGTTGGCCTGTCCGCGCTCCGAACCCCCGCGGTCCCCCTGGCTATGTTCGGTCTCGATGGCCGCGATGGTAGAGCGGAAGGCGTCAGCGGCGGCCTGCCAGTCTCTGCGCCCGGCCTCCAGGCGCCCTCTCTCCCACCAGAGACCGGAAAGAGGACGGCAGCCCGCAGCGATCGCAGCAGAGATCGCCTCAGCGCCCTCATCGAAGCGCCTGAAGCCCAGGCAGTAGCGGGCGTAGAGTCCCGGGATCCTGGCATCGCCTGAATTCGCGGCGAGGGCGTTGCGATGGGACTCGAAGGCGGCGAGAAACCGGCGCTGTCGCTGCCTGTTGGCGGCCTGCTGGGCAAGCGCCTGCGCTTCGCGCCCCTGCAGCCTCATCTTGGCGACGCCGTACTCTTCAAAGCTGCCCTGTGAAAACGCCTTGTAGATGCTCTCGAGGAATTTCGCCTCCTTGCGATGGCGCAGCCGGTAGAGAGCGGCCGAAAGCTCCGAGTAGTATTCGCTGCGGGTCGGCTCCCCCTCGAGCAATACGGCGAACTCATCCGCGGCCTCCTGGTGCCGGCCCGCCGCCCGCAAGGCCCTGCCGTATTCGAGCCTCGCGGTGCTGATGAGCTCCTCATCTTCATTCTCCGCCTTGCCGGCGAAAAAAGTCTCGAAAAGGGGCAGGGCGTCCGCCGGAGCGGCGGTACGGAATTTCAGCCGGGCCATAGCGAGACTGGCGCGCGGATGGCCGGGAGAAAGCCGCAAGGCCTCGGAGAGGGCCTCCCGCGCGGCGGCGAGATTCACCAGGCGTCGCTGAGCCTCTCCCTTCACGTAGAGAAGCTCGGGATTGCCGGGCCCGGCGGACAGGAGCTCGTCGCACAGACGCAGGGCACCCTGGTTCGAGCCGCAGGCGAGATAATATTCGGCGATCTTTCCGCCCAGCTCGGCCGAGGCGCGCAGGGAGCCGCTGCCGCGCGCCTTCTCGAGAAGGTCCGCGGCCCCCCGGGGCCGCCCGGCGCGGGCGAGTCGATCAGCCTCCTCCAGGACAGCCGCGAGGCCTTTCGGCGGCCCGGCAGGCGTACAGGCGCACAACAGCAGGGCGAAAACCGGAGCTGAAAAACCGGCGCTCCCCAGGCCTCCGGGGCGAAGCTCCCATTGCCGTGCAGCTCTCAAAAAAACCAGGCAGGTGGTCCACGTGGACATCAGCATCCTTCGCTCCCGAACCGAGCCGTCTCATCGTCTTTTCGGTACATTTTAGTCTGGAGTCTAATAGTGCGCTGTTAGATAATCATTGGTCAGTTGGGTAATCTTGAGGAAACTAAGGGTCTCTTTAATCTGAATATTCTGGGTTTATTGTGCATTTACGCTCAGCCGCCCGCGGTAATTCCGCTTATGGGCGCTTGTGCCGTTGATTAATCAATCCGGGCTGTTTTCTTGAATTAAAAGATACGGCGCTGGAAAAGGTTGGAGGTTTTCTTATGCGGCTTTTCTTCACGATGTGGCTCTTTGTCGCCTGCTGTTTCCTTTTCGGAAACAACCAGGCCCTGGCGCAGGATGATGACCTTGTCCTCTTCGAGGACGACTTCACTGAAGATCCCGCCGAAAACGGGTGGATCATGGTCTACTCAGGCGCCTTCGGCGGCTGGGTACCGCCCGAAAGCCCCTATTGTGAAACGGGCCCCGGGGGAGCTCCGGACCCCGCGCTGTTCACTCCACAGAATCCCTGCACCGTCTATTCCGAGGAGATCATCGAGGACCAGCTGGAGCTGGACCTCGAGGAGTTCGGAGGCTACGTCCTCGTCACGCCCCCGGCCAATACCAGCGCCGGAGCGGTCTTCCGTTCCGAGCGTGACCTCTACGACAACATCAAGATGGAAATCACCGTCGAGCTGCGCGATGGCGCCATCGGCCGGCCCGCCGACGGGATGTGCGTGGTGATTCTCGGCGCCGTTCGCGCCCGGCTGCGGCGGTGGAGGAATGGCCGCGACCGGCGTGGGCAGCGGCCCCACCATGATCTTCGAATTTGATGACTGGTCCTGCAACTTCGAGGACTTCAACGACGACAACCACGTCGCCTTTGCCTGGGCCGCCAACGGCATCAACTGCGGCGACGCGATCAACGTCGTCGATGAAACCTTCACCCCCTTCTCGGAGCCCCGGCTGCACAACCGCGAGCCCGCCCCGGCG
>JAKUSY010000559.1 GCA_022451445.1 Planctomycetota bacterium | reverse complement strand
CCACGGGCGGATCCGGTCGATCGACACCAGCGCCGCCGAAGCGGTCCCCGGAGTCCTGGCCGTCGCCACCTCGGCTGACTTCCCGGACACGTAAGACAAGGTCTCCGACCTCGGCGAGGGGCCTGTCAATCTCGCCCATCTTTCCGCCAATTGCCTCGCCAGGGACAAGGTCTTCTACAAGGGGCAGGCCATCGCGGCCGTCGCCGCCCGTGACGTCCACATCGCCGAAGAAGCGCTCAGCCTTATCAAGGTCGAATACGAGCTCCTGCCCGTCCTCACCTGGGTGTTGGACGCGATGGAGGAAGGCTCGCCCCTGCTCCATGAAGACCTCCGGACCAATGAGATGGGCAAGAAGGCGGATACGCCCAGCAACATCTCCGATCACCTGCATTTCGAACAGGGAGACCCGGATGCCGCGTTTGAAAACGCGCACCTTGTCGTCGAGAGAGAGTTCAAGACCCAGACCGTCCACCAGGGCTACATTGAACCCCACGTAGCGACAGCGCACTGGAACCAGGATGGACACCTGACGGTATGGGCCTCTACCCAGGGCGCCTTCAGCGCCAGGGAGCAGACGGCTGAGACCCTCGCGCTCCCGGTCTCCAAGGTGAAGGTGATCCCATGCGAAATCGGCGGCGGCTTCGGAGGAAAAATCCCCATCTATCTTGAGCCCGTCGCTGCCGTCCTCAGCAGGAAGAGCGGCCGGCCGGTAAAGATCCAGATGACCAGGGACGGGGTGTTTGAAGGAACAGGGCCGACGCCCGCGTCCTTCATGAGGATAAAGGTCGGCGTCGACGAAGCCGGAAAGATCCTCGCCGCCGAGGCGTGGCTTGCCTACGAAACCGGCGCCTATCCCGGCGGCGTGATCGGCCCGGGCTGCATGTGCGTCTTCAGCTGCTACGATATAGAAAACGCGCGGGTCGATGGATTCGACGTCTGCGTGAACAAACCATGGACCAAGGCCTACCGGGCGCCCGGCTCAACCCATGTCGCCTTCGCGATGGAGTCCGTCGTTGATGAAATCGCTGAGAAACTCGAGATGGATCCTATCGAGCTTCGCCTGCTCAACGCGGCGAAGGAAGGGACCAAGCGCGTCGATGGCCCCGTCTATCCCCGGATCGGACTGGTGGAAACACTCGAAGCCGCCAGGGACCATGATCACTACCAGTCCCCCCTAGAGGGCCCCAACAAGGGTCGTGGCATGGCCGCCGGGTTCTGGTTCAACATCGGCCTCAAGTCCTCCGTCACTGCCCACGTGAACAATGACGGAACAGTGACTCTTCTTGAAGGTTCCACCGACATCGGCGGCACCAGGACATCGATCGCCATGCAGATGGCTGAGACTCTGGGAATCGGCGCGGAAGACATCAATCCCAAGGTCGCCGACACTGACAGCGTGGGCTACACCGACATCACGGGAGGCAGCAGGGTGACCTTCGCAACCGGCCTTGCGGCTATCGAGGCAGGCAAGGACATCATCTCCCAGATGAAGGGGAGGGCCGCCAGGCTGTGGGAGTGCGAAGAGGGCGAGGTGGAATTCGCCGATGCCGTCTTCAGCCAGGACTCCAACTCGATCACCTTCGCCGAGCTCTGCGGAAAGCTCAGCAGCACCGGCGGACTTATCACCGCGAGAGCATCAGTGGATCCCCAGGGCTTTACCAATGGCTTCGCCGTCCATATCTGCGATATCGAGGTGGACCCCGAGACCGGGAAGGTCGACATCCTGCGGTATACCGCGCTCCAGGACGCCGGCAAGGCGATCCATCCCAGCTATGTTGAAGGTCAGATGCAAGGCGGCTCTGTCCAGGGTATCGGCTGGGCTCTCAACGAAGAATATCTCTTCGATGAAGACGGCCGGATGCTGAACCCCACCATGCTGGACTACCGCATGCCCACGGCGCTGGACGTACCGATGATCGACCCCGTTATTATCGAGGTGCCCAACCCATCTCATCCCTTCGGGGTCAGGGGAGTAGGAGAGCCCCCTATCGTGCCGCCTCCCCCGGCGATAGCCAACGCGATCAAGAACGCGACCGGGGTCCGGATGACCGAGCTGCCCATGTCGCCCCCAAGAGTTTTCGAAGCGATCACGAAAAACGGCGGCGCCCCTTCCTGAGAAACCCAGTCGGGAGATCTTAATGGCGATTGTTCATATCCCGCCTCAGATGCAGGAGCTGACGGGCGGCGCGGCGGAAGTAGAGGCCGAGGGGAGAAACCTTCGCCAGCTCGTGGCCCATCTTGAAGCCGCCTTTCCCGGGTTCCGGGATCGACTTACCAGGGGAGACTCGGTCGCCCCCGGACTCGCGGTCTCAATCGACAACGTGGTCACCTCCCGGGGACTGCTCGCGGAGGTCGAGACTGACAGCGTGGTGCATATCATCCCCGCTATCTCCGGTGGAAGCTGACAGATTGCCGCTCAGGCTTCTTTGAGCCTGACTTCTACAGAGGTCTGCCTTAAGCTCTTGGCAGGGCGCCACTCCACAGGGGGTGTCCGGAACTCATGAAAATCGCAAGCCATTACCCCATCCCGCTCCTCATGGCCCTGGCCCTTTTGCCGGGACTCCGGGGGAGGCTTCCCGCCGCGTCGGAGGAGCAAAAGGCGCTTGACGCGCTCAGCCGGCAGCCCCGCCACGCC
>JAKUSY010000558.1 GCA_022451445.1 Planctomycetota bacterium | reverse complement strand
AAGGGAGAGCAGGTCTCTTTCTTGTCGAGATCGATCTTGCCGCTTTTGTCCTTGTCATCTTTCTCGATGACGCCCACAGGCACCTCCCTGGTCACCAGCAGCCTGTGGTAGGCATGCTCGTCGGCACCCAATACGGCGGCCACCTTCCGGTGGCGGGAAACCATGGTAGCGAATCTGTTGCGCACCTCCACGATGCCCTCCTTTTCCGGGACGAGCTTCCCCTCGCTGAAGACCCCTGCGCGCACGTTATTGTCACCGAAATACCACATACTATCCTTCAGGTGGCCCCCATTGGGGAAAACCGGCTCCTGCGCAATCAGGAATACATAGCGGATCGTTGGATCAGCCTCAGCGCTTTCCAGCTCAGCGGCAATCCACCGCAGCTGGTCGTCCATCAGATAGCCCTCGGGAGAGCCGCCGTAGAGCTTTGACTGGTTGGAGGTCCAGTAGTTATTGTTGAAGACGATGGACTTCACGCAGCCGTATTGGAACGAGTAGACGTTTTCCTTGTAGGTGGGCCTTCGCGGATCAGAAACCTCGGGACCGTTTTGAGGATGGACAAACCAGCGAGCGAAGGCTGCCTCGGCACTCTCCGTCGCATAGGGCCAGCGGTCGACCTCGACGCCGTATTCGCTGCCATCTTTGAAGACACGCAGCAGGGCCTCATGGTTACCCATGGCCGCGTAGACCGGGCGCTCGCTCCAAAAGCCCAGGGTCGCCTGCTTCCACGCGTGCAATTGGAGGCTGAAATCTCCGGGCACCGCGGTGTACCCACTCACCAGGTCTCCCCCGACAGTCAGAAACTGAGCGCCCTTGGCATAGGCAATACTGCAGAGCCTCTCCAGGGTCGTGGAGTTAACTCCCATATGCCTGCTCAGCCTCCCGCCGTAGCCGGAGCGGGTATCTCCAAGGTAGGCGAATCGAACCTTCCCGGCCCCCCTGGCCGGAGCTGTCCTGAATTTCGCTCCAGCAGTAGTGAACTCGCCCACCTGGACCTTGTACTGATAGGAAGAATCGGCATCGAGACCCGTGAGCAGGAGCTCGTGCTCCAGCCGGGGCTCGTCATCCTCGAAAATCCGCTGACCGCCTTTTCCTCCAGAGATGATGACCTTCCCCTTCACCTTCTCTTCACTGGTAAATGAGATCGTGACCTGGCCGGGAGCATCACTCGAGACCCGATTGATGAAGGGGCCTCCCACCAGGCCAGGGACCCTCAGGTAGAGCTCATCCTTTTTCTTGAACGCGACAAGCGTGGTATAGCTGCCAAGAAACCGGTCCTTTCCTTTGTCCTCGAGAAAGATCGTGAAGAAGATTCCAAGCTGCCCCCTATCTGTCCACCTCTCACTGTTCTGCGACGGGTTGAGCAGGGCGCCCACATCGAGGACCGCCTTCCCTCCCACTATCGATGATTCGAGCCGGTAGCGCCTGTATTTGAAGCCTGTGTCACGACCCTCGAATGGATAAGGCCCCGCCTGGACACTCCCGTATATTTTCGCGGGATCGATCTCTGTCCCAGTGGTGAGCCGCTTCACATGCGAAAAATCAACCTGCAGACCTTCCTTGATCCCGCCTCGAACGACCGCCTGGAGCTGAGCCGAATCGATGTAGTTGGTAACCCCTGATTCGTAGGCAGTTTTCTCGCCGAGCTTCTCCAGGCCTTTTCTGTCAACAGGCAACTTGAGCTGCTGTGAATAGCCGCAGCCAGGCGCCCCCAGGATCGTCACAGAGATGAGAAAGAGGCGGAGATTGAGTCGCGATGGAAAAGAGCGTGTCATAAATAGAAATCGCTTTTCAAAAACTGAAGGGACGAAAACCGAATAACAAAAAAGCCCAGATGGCGTTGGCAAACAAGCCCTTTTTCCAAAGCTTGAAATCCTCGGGTAGGGTCCGGAGGTATAACCGGGCAACAAAAAGGGCCCCGCTCAAATACGGGGCCCTTTTCATCTTCTGTGAATTCAGCCTGTCTCAGAAAGCGGCTTCGTCGCAGAAAAGATCGTCCACGGTAGAATCAAAGCCGCTGCCGGGGAACGGCTGAGGAAGCGCTCCGCCACCGTTAAACAGGTGGCCGAGAATCCTCAGCGTGTCGGAAATATCAACGTTTCCATCATCATTGGCATCCGCGGCGTCCAGGCAGTACGGACGCGCCTGGCCAAGGAAGAGATAGCTGATTACGGCGACCGAATCGGAAATGTCGATGACCTTGTCTTCATTGACATCGCCGCGGATAAAGCTGGCATCGTGAGGATTGGCTACGCCGGCAGCTTCACCGTCAGCCTCGTCTCCGGCGTCGTCTCCGGCGTCGTCTCCAGCGTCGTCTACGGCGTCGTCTACAGCGTCGTCTACAGCCTCCTCTCCACCGTCGGCGGCTGCGGCGTCG
>JAKUSY010000557.1 GCA_022451445.1 Planctomycetota bacterium | reverse complement strand
CCGACCAGCCCGGTTGATAATACGATTTTTCAGGCAGGACGGTATTGTACAGATAAAAGCCGCTTCGAGACGAAACTGGAACCTTGTAAATATTGTCCAAACGCGTCCTTCATGTTCTATATTCAGATGTGAAAAATCTCCTCTTATTCCTCTCAATAGCGTCTTTTTCCTGCCTGCTAAAGGCAACGGACGAGGTGGACTACAATCGCGATGTCCGCCCCATCCTGGCCGAGAAGTGCTATCCCTGCCACGGCCCCGACAAAAAGGCGCGCAAGGCGAAGCTGCGGCTCGATGACCTCGCGGTGGCGGTGAAATCCGGCGCCATCACCCCCGGGAAACCGGATGAAAGCGAGCTGGTTGAACGTATCTTCAGTGATGATCCCGACGAGAGGATGCCGCCGAAGAAATCGAAGACCAGCCTCGACGCCGGGGAAAAGGAGCTCCTACGCAAGTGGGTTGCCGGCGGAGCCAGGACCAGCCGACACTGGGCATTTGTTCCACCGAAACAACCTGGTGTACCGAACATCAGGAACGCCTCCTGGCCCCGCAACCCGATCGACCGTTTCATCCTTGCCCGGCTCGAGAAAGAAAAGCTGGAACCCGCAGCCGAGGCCGACCGCTACACGCTGGTTCGCCGCCTCTACCTCGACCTGGTCGGCCTGCCGCCCACTCCCGAAGAGGCCGACGCCTTCGTCAACGATAAGAACCCGAAAGCCTACGAGAACCTGGTCGACAGCCTGCTGAAGTCTCCGGGCTACGGTGAACGATGGGCCCGCGACTGGCTCGACCTGGCGCGCTACGCCGACTCCAACGGCTACGAAAAGGACCGGGACCGCACGATCTGGCCCTGGCGCGACTGGGTCATCCGCGCCCTCAACGACGACATGCCCTACGACCAGTTCACCATCGAGCAGCTCGCGGGTGACATGCTGCCGAACGCGACCCCCTCCCAGGTGGTCGCCACCGGCTTCCACCGCAACACCATGCTCAACGAGGAAGGCGGCATCGACCCGCTCGAATACCGCTTCTACTCCA
The DNA here is from genome assembly GCA_022451445.1 of Planctomycetota bacterium. Taxonomy (GTDB): domain Bacteria; phylum Planctomycetota; class UBA8108; order UBA8108; family UBA8108; genus UBA8108. The sequence goes on along the minus strand of JAKUSY010000557.1, from coordinate 1,610 downwards.
TGGTCGACCGGGTGGCCACCACCGGCACCGTCTGGATGGGCCTCACCACCGGCTGCGCCCAATGCCACAGCCACAAATACGACCCGATCTCCCACACCGACTACTACCAGCTCATGGCGCTGATGGACAACGCCGACGAGCCCGACTATCTCATCCCCGAACCGAAACTCCTCGCGCGACGCGCGGAGCTCGAGAAAAAGATCGAGGAGCGGGAAGCGGCGCTCAGGAAGAAGCTCCCCGGCTTCGAGGAAAAATTCACCGCCTGGGTCGGCAAGCAGGCCGCCTCCGCCATCGACTGGCAGATCCTGCGCCCCACCTCGATGAAGACCAACCTGCCGCGCCTCGAGCTCCTCGAGGACGGCTCCATCTTCTCTACCGGCGACATCACCAAGCGCGATGTCTTCACCCTGCGCTTCAAATCAGCCGCAGCGCTGGAGGCGCTGCGGCTCGAGGTCCTGCCGGACGACCGCCTGCCGGCCGGCGGACCGGGCCGCTCCTATTACGAAGGACGCAAAGGCGATTTCTTCCTCAGCGAGATCACGGCCACGGCCAACGGCAAGGCACTCAAGTTCGTCAACGCCTCGCGCGACTACGGCAAGATCACCACCGGCAGCGGCAAGGCCGCCGCCGCCGAGACCTACGATGGCAACACCACCACCGGCTGGGCGACCTCCGGCCGTGAGGGCAAGGCCAGCCAGCTCGTCCTGCCGCTGGAAAAGCCCGTCGCGGCCAACGCGGAGCTCGGGCTTGTCCTCTTCTTCGAGCGCCACTACGCCGCCAGCCTCGGCTGTTTCCGCCTCTGGGGCACCTCGACGGGAAAAGCAGCGAAGGCGAAGGACATGCCCACGAAGATAGAGAACCTGCTCGCCATGAAGCGGGAAAAGTGGACGCCTGCCCAGGGCGAGAAATTGAAACGGTATTTCCTGCGCAGGCAGGCGGCCTTCGCCGAGGCCAGGAAGCCCATCGATGCCCTGCGCAAGCAGGTGCCGGCGCTGAACAGTACCATGGTCCTGCGTGAGCGGCCGGCCGACAATCCGCGCCCGACCTACCGCTACCACCGGGGCGAATACCTCAGCCGCAAAGAGCAGGTCCAGCCTGCCGTGCTCAAGATCTTCCCACCGCTGCCCGACGGCCAGCCGGCCAATCGCCTCACCTTCGCCAGGTGGCTGGTGAGCGAAAGCAATCCGCTGCTGGGCCGTGTCACCGTGAACCGCGCCTGGCGCGCCTTCTTCGGCGCCGGTCTGCTTCGCACCAGCGGCGACTTCGGAACCCAGTCGGAAACCCCCGACCATCCCGAGCTGCTCGACTGGCTGGCTGTCGAGCTCCGCCGGCAGGGGCTGTCGATGAAGAAGCTGCACAAGCTGATCGTCACGAGCGCCACCTACCGGCAGGCATCGAGAGTTTCGCCCGAGCTGCGCAAGCGCGATCCGGGCAACCGCCTGCTGGCCCGCGGACCACGCCACCGCCTCTCGGCCGAGGCCATCCGCGACCTCATGCTGAAAGGACGCGGGCGCCTGTCGCCGAAGATGTTCGGCCCGAGCGTCTACCCGCCGCAGCCCGGGCGTGTCACGATGCTGGCCTACGGTTCCCCGAAATGGAACGTCTCCAGG
>JAKUSY010000556.1 GCA_022451445.1 Planctomycetota bacterium | reverse complement strand
CGAGGGCGCCTCCGCCACACTGGCAGACCCGGCGGCCGCGGCGGTCCTCGAGAGATTTCATACCGGTGATTGGTAACCAGGGAGACAAGAAAATGTCCATTTCACGAAGATCGTTTATCGCCCGCGGGCTCGGTTATTCGAGCCTCCTGCTGCCGTTTTCCTCTTCGCTGCTGTCGGCGCAGGCCGGCGGTCGTCCCGGTGAGGAATCCTTTTCGGGTAACTCCACCACGAAGGGGCAGAAAGAAAGCGCACAGAAAATATTCCAGTCGATCCTGGAGGAAGAGCTCAAGCCCAGCTCCCTCGAGTATCGAGTGGATGGCCGCTACGAGATGCTCTATGACTTCAATCCGAAGCGTTCCTGGCATTCGAAGATCTTCACCAGGAAGATCGGAGAGCGGAATAACGATAAGTTCCGGTGGACCCTGCCTGAGGAGGAATGCCTCAGATACCGGGTTCCCGGCCTTCGAATTGCCGACAAGGGCATGGCTTTGCTCCGGGTCTGGTGGGAAGACGATGTCGAGGTCGAGGCCAAGTTTCGCCAGCATGTGACCATGAGCCCCAGGAACGTGTTCGCGATCGTGTTCAACAATAAGAGCAATGCCGCCGTCGGCTCCAATTACGGCAGCCAGTGCGCCCTGTTTTCGCGCGGCAGGATGGTTAGGCGGACAAAAGGCAAGATCCGCAACATCCACTACAACCAGTACAACTCGATTGGCCTCAACGTCCGCTCGGGACAGTTCGCCGCCTGCAGGGATGGAGTCGTATCGAGTAGTGGCAAATACCCCGAGAGCAAGTTCCAGAGCGGCCGGGGCGGGGTCTTCTGGGGCGGGGCGGTGGCGGGGGTTATCGAGAGCCTCAAGATCACGGGCCGGATCGACTACGAGCGCACCTTCGAGGACTTCGCGAGGGGACGCAAGTAGGGAACCTTCCGGAAGCTCCTAAGGCTCGAGTCTCGATCTCCCCTTCGGCAGGTCGAGGCAGAGGGTGAGGGAGTCCTCCTGGCGCAGCCAGCTTCCGGGGACCAGGTCCCGTGCCTTGCGGACCTCGCTGAGATCCGGGGACCTGCCGGCTGATGTGACCTTCGGGGGGCCGGCCCGCTTCGACTTGACGCGCAGGGTGAAGGCCGGGCAGGCGAAGGGGGCATCGAGCGAGAAGCCGGCGGCCTTGCGCTCGATCGCCGTCAGCTCCCTGGCGGCCCAGTAGCGGGCGATCTCGCTGATCTTCATCCACAGGGTCCGATCGCGGTATTTCGTGTTGAGAGCGACGACCACCTTCTTGAAGTCGCCGAAGCCTTCCCTGGTTCCCTGGGTGTACATTCCCGGCCAGTGGCAGAGCATCACGGCCGGGGCGCCGCGCTCGATGAGCTCCACCATGCGGCCGCTCGTGGCGTCATCGTTCGAGTAGAGATGGCCGCGGCTCTTCACGTCGCCATCCCAGCCGCCGAACCAGTCCCCGGTTCCGGCCGGGACGTTGACCACGGCGCGCGGGCTGGCGGTCCCGAGCCCGCTGGCGTGTTCGATGCGCGGCTCGGTGCTCTCGTCCTTTCCCCCTGCCACGTACTTGAAATAGTGGGGCAGCTCGACGCCGTAGACGTCGCGCAGGGCCTCGCCCGCGGCCAGCGACAGCTCCGGCTTGACGAGGTTGCCGAAGCCGCCGGGGGTGGTGACGCCCTCGCAGGGCAGCCCGCAGTTTTTCAGGATCTTCAGGGCGTAGGAGAGGTACTCCGCGAGCTCGTCGACGGATTTTTTCTCCTGCGGCCAGGAGTTCTCCATCGTTGCGGCGTTGGCCGGCTCGAGGGGGCGGCCGGTTTTCAGGTCGATGACCCGGGTGTGGGTGATCATCTCGGGGTGGATGTCCCAATTGGGCAGCATGAGGTCGCGCACCAGCGCGAGGCTCTCCTCCAGGTCGCGGCGCGACCAGCCCGGCAGCTCGCGGTCGAGCCAGCCGACGCAGGCCGGGTTGGGCACGATGCTGTACTTGCCCCGGACGCCGTGCGTGGCGCACCACTGGCCGAATTCGCGGACGAAGCTATCGGGAATCTCCCGTGGCCAGGTCTTCCAGGGTTTTTTGTATTGCTGTCTCCGGGGCCAGGCTGCGGCGAACTGGGGCATGCAGAAATGGCCCATGTTCACCAGGCAGGTCGAGTCGTCGATGATGAAGGAGAGAGGCACCCGCCCGCGCGGGTGCAGGACCTCGATGCCCTTGTCCTGCCGGGGTCGCTCCCCGGGCGGGTTCCCGGGCACATAGGCCCGGACGCTTCGCGCTCCGAGCGCTCCCCAGGCCCCGGCAAGCGCCGCCGAGGTCTTCAGAAAATCACGTCGTGTAGGTTCCCGCATGGTCTTTTCCAGGCATAGCGAGTTCGGTGGACGGCGGGGTTGTCCCGATTTCATAAGAAAAAAAGATTTCTCTTCCATGCCCGGTAAGGCAGTGAGGATTTTTCAGGCTTGGTGTCACGAAATCTAGAACCATTCTTTTTTATTGAGGATGTACTCCTCGTAGAACTGCTCATTACTCTTGGTCAGGTAAATGACTCCCTCAACCAAAGCTATGATACCGATTGGGAGAGCAAGAAGGCCACACGATATCAAGCTCACTAGCAGCATGATGAGCCCGGATGTGGAATATCCAAGATAGAATTTATGTATGCCTAA
>JAKUSY010000555.1 GCA_022451445.1 Planctomycetota bacterium | reverse complement strand
GGTGGCCAGCAGGTGTCGACGATCCAGCGCCTCTGTGAAATCGTCGAACACAATCCGCCGCCTTCGCGTCCGGTTCTCGAGGATGTGAGCAGGATACTCTGGGAGTCCGATGGGAAGAGCTTCCTCTCCCACCTGATCGCCGGGATGATGCTCAACCAGGAGAAGTATCCGGCCTCCACGCCTCTCTACCTCAAGGAGTTGAGAACGAGATTGAGGCTCGGCTTCGCTACGCCTCAGGGCTGGAGCCAGTGGTGGAAGCAGCAGCAGGATCGGTCTCTGCCGGATATCTTTATCGAGGTTCAGAAGAAGCTGAGCCAGGACAACGCCTCCAATTGGAAACAGAGCCTGAAGAGATTCCGGGAGGCTCGCGATTACGAACTGCTGCTGGCTGAGATGCAGGCAACCCTCCAATCCGCCTACACCCTCGAGCACAGGATAGCCGCGGTAGAGGCTCTCGGAGACTACGCCGACTGGTTGCGCGGGGCAAGGTTGTCGGGTTCAAATGTCGCGGAGCAGGAGAAGCTGCGTTCAGCCCTCCAGTCACGCGCCTGTGAGCGCCTGTTGGAGGTTATCAGGGGAGAGGAGGGTGCGGGCGCGGGCTTTGAGCAACCCGAGGTCCGTCGGCAGGCGCTGATCTCCTTGCGCCACTACCAGTCCTTCCTGTCTGAATCAGCTTCCGAGATGCGCCGGGAAGTCAGTGAATTCACCATCAAGCGCGCACAGAGCCTCCTTGATTCTCCTCCGGAGGTTTCCGGGGATTCAGGGTATTCAGCCTGGAGGGCGGAGGTGCTGGAGCTGGTCCGGGCCGCCGGCGTCTTCAAGATTTCCGGCGCCAAGAAGAGCCTGGATACCATCCTGCATGGCCCTGGATTCACCGCCGACCTGGAATTGCAATTGGAGTCGATCCAGGCTCTCGGGCACCTCTTGAAGGGGGCGCTTGACCTGGTCTCCGCAAGTCTCTTCATCGAAAGGTTCAAGGAGGCGGCTGCTTTGGCCTCGGGGGACGCCCTTAAATTGCGTCTCGCCTGCTCGACGGCGTTGAACGCACGCCCCGAGGATGACACCGTCCTTGTCCTGCTGCGGACCTTTCATGCTGAGCTCCTGCGGAAATCCCCGGAGGTGAGATTGCAGATGCCGGCTATAGCCGGGCTCAGCACCCTGGCCCAGGGGAAGGATCCTGAGTCTCTCGAAACCCTCATCAGGGTTCTGTCTTCACCCGAGGCGTATGATACCCAGGTCCTGATTGCCGTCGTGGATGCGATCTCCTATGTGGGCAATAGAGAGGCGCTCGATGAACTTCTGCCGTTCCTCAAGCCGGTCGATGGAAGCCAGGCCAGGGAGAAGGTCCTTGGAGAGCACCTGCTGAAGAGAGTGCAGGGGCTGCTCAAGGTGGAGGGGATTGAGGCGCTCGCTGAGATCATGAGCAGGCTCGAGCAGAGAGCCTACCAGGAGGATAATCCCGGATACCTGTCCTCCAGTCTCAGGTTGCTGGAGGAACCGAGCCTGATGGAATTGCTGCTTCCCGGGACGCCGGAGAACCTGCCGGTCAACGGGAGATTGAAATTAGCCTGGACAGTGTCTCTTGCCAGGCTCCGTGCTCTTGAATTTCTGGGCGGCCCTGATGACTCTTCGGCTTCCTACATGAACATGGAGAAATTTCTCGCCAAGCAGCCCCTGGTCGGTGAAAACTCTCCAGGGGGACTCAGGGAATTTCAGAATCGATTGAGGCAACAGGATCTGCAGGGGAAGATCCTCGCCCACGTCATGAAATCCGGGAAGCTCGATGTCCAGAGGCTGCTGGATCTTTTCACCGCGCTGGCCCTGGCAGACGGTTTTTCAGCTGAGAAAGAGCCTGGGGCCGCCGCCAGCGCCAAATCCCGAGCGCGTTGGGTGGCCCTGAGGTGGATCGAGGTTCTCCTGTCATCCGCCCTGGTGCCGCCGGGGTCGAAAAGAACGGCGATTTTCGCGGCCTGGAGCGGCTACCTGGCCACGGAGGAAAATGCCGGTTTATGGAAAGAGCTGCCGGCTGGACATCGAGATTCCTGTCTCAAGCGCCTGGAGTCTCTGCGTTCGAAGGGGAAGGAGACCCCTGGGGAGGAGTGAGGCCGGCCGCCGCGGGCTACGAGGCGTTCCCTTGAGGCCGCCCACCTTCTTCTCAGCGGCTCAGAGTCGCCGGGCTATGCGGTCGATCTCGATCACCTGCTCGAGCAGCCCTTCGAAATGATCGAGGTGGAGCGAGTTGGGGCCGTCACAGAGAGCTTCATCGGGCCGCGGGTGTACCTCGAAGAAGAAGCCGTCACAGCCGATGCCGGCCGCCGCCCTCGCCAGGTGCGGTATCATCCCGCGCTTGCCGTCGCTCCTGTCGCCGAGGGCTCCCGGCTGCTGTACGCTGTGGGTGGCGTCGAAAATCACGCAGAAGCCGGCCTCCCGAATGATGGGGACGCCCCTGAAATCATTGACGAGGTCGCCGTGGCCGAAGGTTGTTCCACGTTCGGTGACCAGGACGCCAGGGGTGTCAGGGCCTGTCGCTGCGGCAACTCGCGCCTGGATGTTAGCGGGGGCGAGGAATTGTCCCTTCTTGATGTTTACGATTTTCCCGGTCGAACCGCAGGCCTGGAGGAGATCGTTCTGGCGGCAGCGAAAGGCAGGCACCTGC
>JAKUSY010000554.1 GCA_022451445.1 Planctomycetota bacterium | reverse complement strand
ACAACTTTCGCAACGAAATAAATCAACCCGGACCGGGCGGGGAGCGGCAGCCGGCAAGGGGGAACTGACTAATCTCCCCAACCTGAGCGGGCAAGTCAACTTCAACCGTCTCAAAGCATGTTTATCGGTACTGGAGGACCCCTTCTAGACCTTTTTTCAGCCCCGGCAGCGATTCGAATAAAAATACAAACCCGGTAGCACAGTGCTTTTTAGAAGTGAAGCCCACTGGCTATAATGCGGGTTTCCCTCCTGCCGGAAACTAACCGGCCGGATGCCCGCAACTCAATTCGAGACCCGGCTTGATATCACAACGAAAACCGCTGACGCTGCTGCCCATCCTGACCGTCATCGGCCTGTCGGTCCTGTCCTGCCGGAAACAGCAGGAGCCGGCCGCCGGTCCCACCCCGCCGCTCCCGTCGGCGGGCGACGAGGACGGAGCCCCGGAATACGCCGGCTCACTCGCCTGCAGATCATGCCACAGTAATGAATTCGAGAAATGGAAAGCATCCCATCACTCCCTCGCCGAGACGCGGTTTGATCCGCTGATCCACGGCCCGGCCTTTGACCCCGGACAGAAGGTTCAGCATGGCAAACGAGAATCCACCGTGGGAAAACTGGATGGCGACTATGCCATCATCACCGAGGGGGCGGACGGAAAGATAACCCCCTTCACCCCCCTGCGCGTGATCGGAAAGAGCCCCCTCTGGCAGGCTGTCGTTGGAGGCGAGCGCGGGCGATATCAGGTCACGGCCCTGTCCTACGATCCCCACAAGCACGAGTGGTTCGACGTCTACGGAGACGAGGACCGCCGGCCGCATGAGTGGGGATTCTGGGCCAACCGGGGCATGACCTGGAATTCCATGTGCGGAAGCTGCCACACCACCGACTACAGGAAGAACTACGACCCGGACTCCGACAGCTACGATACGAAATTCTCCGAGCTCGGAGTTGGCTGTGAAGGATGCCATGGCCCCTACAGGCGGCACGCCCACGAGATGGCCGCGCAGGGAAGAACCACTCCCCAGGGAGTATCGAGCGTCGCGGTCAGCTGGCCACCAAAGTCATTTCTTGAAAAACGTCCCGAGGGCCAGCCTGCGATCAGCGGCCAGGAGAGAAACCGGCTCGATGTCATCCTCGACACCTGCGGCTCCTGCCACGCTCGCAGGGTCGACCTGACGGGAAAGTTCCGCCCCGGCGAAAAATTTCTCGACCACTATCGTCCCGTCATCCCGGATGAGACCGAGGTCTACTACGAGGACGGCCAGGTCCATGAAGAGGACTACGAGTACACCTCGTTCATCTCCAGCCGGATGCACGCCATGGGAGTGCGCTGTATCCACTGTCACGACCCCCATACCTCGAAGCTGCGGGCGCAGGGCAACGACCTCTGCCTCGGCTGCCACCAGGGCAAGATCGATCCCGTCACCCACTCACACCATGACATCAGCCAGCCCGGCGGTCAGTGTGCGAGCTGCCACATGCCGCTGACGACCTATATGCAACGCCACCCGCGTCGCGACCACGGCTTCACGATTCCCGACCCCACGTTGACACGCGATTACGACATACCCAACGCCTGCAATCGCTGCCATGAAGACAAACCCGTTAAATGGGCGATCGAGTGGACCGGGAAGTGGTACGGCAAGCGCATGAACCGCCATACCCAGAGGCGTGCCCGGGCCATTGCCGAGGCGCGGCGCGCGAACGAGGGCGCCGACAAGGATCTCCTGGCGCTGCTCAATACCGAGAATTCAAAATTCTGGCGAAGCGCCGCCCTGGGGCTCAGCGGTCCCTGGCTGCAAGGAATCCCGGGCTGCAGAAAGCCCTCTTCGATTCCCTCGCCGACAAGGATCCCCTGGTTCGCACCACCGCCGCCAGGATGACGGAGACCCTGCTGGCAAACCAGGGCCTCCCGCAACCCATTCGGCAGGGAATCGAGGCGCGCCTCACGGGGCTGCTCAAGGATCCCGTGCGCTCGGTTCGCATCGATGCCGCCTGGGCGCTGCGAAGATCGCTCTCACGCTACAGCGATGCGGGCCGTGAGCTGAACGACTACCTCCGCTTTAACAGCGATCAACCCACCGGCGCCCTGCAGATCGGCGTCTTCCATCTCGACAGGCGGGAGGAGGAGACGGGAAACCTCGACAAGGCTATCGGCTGGATGGAGAAGGCCGTCACCTGGGATCCGAACTCACCGTTCCTGCACCAGTCCCTGGCGATCGCCTACAGCAATAAGGGGGAGCAGAAGGAAGCTATCGAGAGCCTCAAGCGCGCCCACAAGCTCGAGCCCGATGAGGCCATGTACGCCTACAACCTCGCCCTCGGGCTCTCCGAGATGGAGCGATTCGAGGAGGCCGTGAGGTACCTGGAGCTCACCGTCCAGCTCGATGAAGACTTCACCCGCGCCTGGTACAACCTGGCCCTGGCCCGCAGCCGGATCGGAAAGAACCAGGAAGCCATCGACACCCTGCGCCGGGCGGAGTTGCTCGAGGATTGGTACTTCTATTAGATCTACACCCGCGCCACCATCCTGCGCGACATGAAGAGATACCAGGACGCCCTAGATGCCGTGCGGGAGGCCGAGAAGCTGGCGCCCGGAGCGCCCCTGCTGCTCCAGTTCCGCTCCAGCCTGCACAAGGAGCTCGGCCAGGAAGCCGAGGCCA
>JAKUSY010000553.1 GCA_022451445.1 Planctomycetota bacterium | reverse complement strand
GTATCAGTTGAACCCACCCTATAGCCTATGCGCGGCCGCCAGCACCGGCAAGAAAAGGACCCGGCCCCGGGGGAAGACGCATAGCGAAAGCTGCGCTCTTGGCCGGGAATCGTCGTTCAGCTACACTGGAGGCAGACTCGGAACAGTTCTGACAACCCGCCAAGGTGGACCTTGATGCGAAGACTTGCCCTCTCAGCTCTCGCCCTGTTGCTCGCGGGTATCACTCCCGCCGGCGCCCAATCGCCAGGCCGGCCCAACGTGCTGTTCATCGCCGTCGATGACCTGAATGACTGGGGCAACTGTATGGGCGGCCGAAAGGGCGTTCACACTCCGAATCTTGATCGGCTCGCCTCCCGCGGCGTGTTGTTTACCAACGCCCATTGCGCGGCGCCTTCCTGCAATCCATCGCGGGTCGCGATGATGACGGGAGTCGCTCCGTCATCATCGGGCATCTACCACAACGGCCAGGACTGGCGGAGCCGCCCGCGGCTTGCCAATGCCGTCACGATCCCCGAACATTTCCGCGCAGGCGGCTACACGGCTTTCGGCGGCGGCAAGATCTTCCATGCCTTGTCCTGGATCACCGGGGGCTACGGCAAGCAACAGAACGAAGCGAAGCTCTGGGATTCTTACTGGCCCTCGGCAACCGAGCCCATGCCGGAGCCCCAATGGCCGAAGGCCGCACAAGCCAGGCGAGCGGCCAATGGCTATCTCTATTCAAAGCCCATCGCCATCGGCAAGACATCCAAGGGGCGCCCGTCCCACTTCTTCGATTGGGCGCCTGACGATCAACCGGAAACAGGCACGGCGGATTACAAGGTCGTAAGCTGGGCGGCCGGTGAGCTCGCCAGGAAACGCGACAAACCATTCTTCCAGGCCGTCGGAATATTCCGGCCGCACATTCCGTGGTACGCGCCGACGAGATACTACGACCTCTATCCCGAAGAGGACGTCTTTCTGCCGAGGGTAAAAAAAGACGACCTCGATGACGTCCCCGCCGCCGGCCACCGCTCGCTTCGCAAAGCCTGGCATCGCTGGGTGAAAGAAAACGACGAGTGGCGCTCAGCGGTTCGCGGCTACCTGGCATCGATCAGCTTCGCCGATGCCCAGGTCGGGCGACTGCTCGACGCGCTCGACACCGGCCCGCACGCTGAAAACACCATCGTGGTGCTCTGGTCCGACCACGGCATGCACATCGGCGAGAAGCAGCATTGGGAAAAGTTCACCCTCTTTGAAGAATCAACCCGGGTTCCGCTGATGTTCATCGTGCCCGGGGTGACCAGGCCCGGCATGACCTGCGACCGCCCGGTCAGCTTGCTCGATGTCTATCCCACGCTGAATGAATTGTGCGGTCTGCCCAGGCGTGAGGATCTTGACGGTGAGAGCCTCGTACCCCTCCTGAAAGACCCCGCGGCCAGGCGGGATCGCCCCGCCATCACGACCTGGGGGCGCGGCAATCATGCGGTCCGGACCCTGCGCTGGCGCTACATACGCCATGCCGACGGGACCGAAGAGCTTTATGACCATCAAACGGACCCCGATGAGTTTACGAACCTTGCTTTCAGCCAACCCGAACAATCAAATCCCATCATCGCTGAATTGACGAAATGGTTGCCGACGACCGGGAAGACCAGGCCATGAACACGCCGCCCAACCGCCGCCGGCTCAGCCCCGCCATACTCGCGTGCCTGTTGTTCGCCGCCGCGCCCGCCCGAGGCGACAAGCAACGGGCCGCCGGTGAGAAGGGCGCCAACCCCCCCGTGCTGGAAATCGGCACGCGAAAACAATTATTCGTCGACGATTACATCGTGGCGGAAACAGAGAACGTCACGCTCGAGGCGGGGCAGGCGACGAAGCATGGCGTCGTGCTGAAGCCAACGCTGCCGACCGATTTTCAGACCGGCGAGGTCCACGACGGGCCGGATGGCGGCGCGGGCTACGAATTCGGGGAGTCGGCCTTCTGTTGGTTCTTTTCGCCGCATTGGGACGCCGGCAGGAAGATGTTCCGGCTGTGGTACATGGCCAGCAAGCGCGCCGGCTCGGCGCTGGCTTATGCCGAGTCAAAAGATGGGATCCACTGGACGAAGCCGCTGATCTCAAAGGACGGCAGGAGCAACCTGGTCAACTGGAATTCACCGATGCCCATCCTGCGCGATAAAAAATCCAGGGATCTCGTCAGCATAGGCCTTGATGGAGTCACCGTCAGCATCGACTCGAGGCTGCCCTGGGGGCATGCGGAGAAATACAAGGTCGCTCTCTACCCGAACCGGGGAGGGCAGGACTGCCGCACGCGGCTGGGCTATTCCGCCGACGGGATCAACTGGAGTTTTTACAACAAGGGCCTGCCGGTGACGGGCCGGGCCGCCGATTTCAGCAACCAGATCTTCTGGGACCCGCCCAACAAACGCTACCTGCTGATATGCCGGGAAGACTTCGCCGCCGGAGGAGGACTGGGCGAACTCCGGGGGGTCCGCATCATGGAGCACACAAGCGGAAACGACCTGCTCCAGCACCCGACGGCCTGGAAGACGCTGACAAAGTTCGTACTGAACGACCCCGACAAGACGATGATCCCGGGCACCCGGACACCAGAGCGCCAGATCCACACCCTGCCGATCTGGTATTACGAGGGGGTCTACTTCGCGCTGACGGATGTGCTGACCGCG
>JAKUSY010000552.1 GCA_022451445.1 Planctomycetota bacterium | reverse complement strand
CGGGCGCCGAGAGCCTTCGCCGCGGCGGTATATTCGAGTTCACGAAGGCGCAGCACCTCGCCCCGGGTGAGCCGGGCTATGCCGACCCAGCGCGTCAGGCCGATGATGATCATGATGTTTTCTATACGCGGGGGAAACCAGGCGAGGACCGCGAGGATGAGGAAGAAGACCGGGAAGCACATGAAGATCTCGATGACCCGGGAGATCAGCATATCGACCCAGCCGCCAAAGAAGCCGGCGATGGCGCCGAGGCAGAGGCCGATCAGGGCGGCGATGCCCATCGAGATGAAGCCGACCCGCATCGAGACCTGGGTTCCGTAGATCATCCGGGCCATGACATCGCGGCCCAGCTCGTCGGTTCCGAGCCAGTGTTTTCCGGAGTAGCCCTGGAGCCGATCCTGCGAGGTCTCCAACGGGCTGAAACCCACCGGGGGCATGATCGCCCAGTCGCGGCCGGACTTGAAGTGTTTCTTGAACTTGAAGTCCATGCGGCTGAAGGGCGGCACGGAACTGAAAAGAGCGGGCCCTAGCACCGGGATCTGCCGCAGGGTTTCCTTGAGGCCCGGAGAGTAGAGCTCGTTGGTGGTTTCGCCGCCGGGCCGGGTGTACTCGATGCTGCAGATGATCGGGATGTCATTGGCGAGCATGGGAGCGAAGAAGGCCACGGCCGCCAGCGCGATCAGGAAGAAGAACGCCAGCATGCCGATACGCGACCTCCTGTAGCGTTTCCACGCGGTACGCCAGAAGCCGGTGGATTTCTCGTTTCCTGTTTCAGTCATGGGAGATTCTCGGGTCGACGAGGCCGTAGGCGAGGTCGGCGAGCAGGGTGCAGACAAGCACCAGCGCGGCGGTCATGAAGTTCAGGCCCATGATGGCGTTCACGTCGCGGCTCATGACGGATTCCATGTACAGCCAGCCGATTCCCGGCCAGCCGAACATGTGCTCGAGGATGACGCTGCCGCTGAGGATGAAGGGCAGGGTCAGTCCCAGGAGCGAGACGAAGGGGATCAGGGTGTTGCGGAAGGCGTGATGGATGATCACGCGGAACTCCGAGAGGCCCTTGGCGCGGGCGGTGCGGATGAAATCCTGCTGCACAACCTCGAGGAGGTTCTGACGTACGAAGCGGGAGTAGTAGGCGAGGCTGCCCGCTGTGAAGCAGATCGTGATGAGCACGTAGTGATGGGCCTGGTCAGCGAACTTACCGAAGAAGGACAATTCCTCGTAGTTGTCCGAATACATGCCCTGGATGGGAAACCAGTCGAGCTTTACCCCGAGGTAGAGGATCAGCACCATGCCGATGATGTAGGATGGGACTGAGTAGAGCATATAGAGGCTGGTGCTCATGATCCGGTCGAAAAATCCGCCCTGACGAACGGCGCTGTAGAGCCCTATCGGGATCGACAGCAGGAAGGCGAGCGCCAGGGAGATGATCCCGACCGATGCAGTCGGCCAGATGTGGCGCCTGATCATGGTGGTTACAGGTTCGCCCGTTTTGATGGACTCACCAAAGTCGAAGGTGACGAGTTTTCTCACCCACAGGCCGTAGCGAACCACCATCGGCTTGTCGAGGCCGAGGGATTTTCTCAAGCGCTCGCGGTCCGCTTCGGTGGCGTCAGGCCGTTCCCAGAGCATCAGCTCGACGATATCGCCCGGAGCGCTTTCGATGGTCAGGAAGGTGACGAAGGTGATCCCCAGGAGCGTCACCAGGCCGATGAGCAGACGGCGGATGATGTAGTTCAGCATCGAATGACAGGGCTCCCGGGCTCTGGCCGGCTCAACGGAGCTTGTCTTCCTTGCGCACCCACCAGTCGAGGTGCGACGGGTAGACACTGAAGACCCCGCGCGGCGAGAAGGTCACGCCGCGGATCCGCTTGTGAAAGGCCCAGGTGGCCGAGCGTGACAGGATGAACATATACGGCTGGTCATCGTAGATCAGCTTGTGGATTTCCTTGAACTGGCCGGCGCGCTTGACCGGGTCGAACTCCCGGCGCGAGAGCTCGAAGAGCTCGTCGACTCTCGAGTTCGTGTAGCTGACGAAGTTGCGTCCGCTCTCGGCTTCCTTGGTATGCCAGAGGTTCCGGTTGGTGTCGGGGTCGATTCCGGTGCTCCAGCCCAGCATGAAGGCCTCGTAGTTCTTGCCCCGGAGCCGGTCGAGCAGGGCGGAGAAATCCAGGGTCTGCTGTTTGAGAGAGACACCGATCTGCGCGAGGTCCTCCATGAAGATCGCCGCGAAGCCCGGTCCGAGGGTCGAGCCCTGGGGGATGAGAAGGGTGAACTCGAATTTGACCTGCTTGTCATCGATCTCCTTATAGCGCGCCCCGTCGCTCTCGTTGACCTTCCAGCCGGCCTCATCGAGCAGGGCGCGGGCCTTGTCGAGGTCGTAGGACAGCAGCTGGACCTGCTCGTTGTACATCCAGGCGCCGGGCTGGAAGATGCCGCTGGCCTGCCGGGAGAGCCCGTAGGTCAGGTTTTTCATAACCAGCTGGATGTTCGCGGCGTGGGCCATGGCGCGGCGCACCCGGCGGTCGGTAAAAAACGGATTGCTCTTGCCGGGCTTCATGGTCGCGTTCCAGCCGACGCAATAGTAGCTCCAGGTGGGATGAAAGGCCTTGACGCCCAGTTTCGCGAAGTTCGCATCGTTGGTCTGGGTGGCGAACTGCAGCGGGGTGATCTCGATCTCCTCCAGCTC
>JAKUSY010000551.1 GCA_022451445.1 Planctomycetota bacterium | reverse complement strand
CTCAGGGGCTTCGAGGGGCCTCTCACTCGTTCTCAGGCTTCTTCCTCGTCTCCATCCGCACGCAATGACTTCCGCAGGATTTTACCGGTCGAACCCTTGGGGAGCTCGTCGAGGATCTCGTAGAGCCGCGGGTATTTTGAGGCGGAGAGGCGCTCCTTCGCGAACTCGTGCAGCTCCTCCCCGGACAGCTCCCGGCCTTCCTTCAGCGCTACGAAGGCCTTGATCTCTTCGCCGTATTTTTCATCCGGGACCCCGATCACCGCCGCTTCCCGGACCGCCGGGTGGCCGTAGAGAATCTCTTCCACCTCGCGCGGATAGACGTTGAAGCCGCCGCGGATGATCATGTCGTTCTTGCGGTCGACGATGAAGAAATATTCATCTTCATCCATGGTGCCCATGTCCCCGGTATGGAACCAGCCGTTTCGGAAGGCTTCCTCGGTGGCCTCGGGACGATTGTAATAGCCCTTCATGACGTTGTAGCCCCGTATGACGATCTCGCCGACCTCCCCGGGGGGGGCCTCCCTGTCATCGCCGTCGAAGACCTTGACCTCGCAGCCGGCAATCGCTACGCCGATGGAGCCGACCTTCTTTGGCCGGTAGGTGACATTGAAGGTCGCCACCGGCGCGGTCTCCGACAATCCGTAGCCTTCGAGGATATTCACATTGTATTTTTCGTCGAAGTCCTTCATGACCTCGACCGGCATCGCCGCTCCTCCCGAGCAGCAATATCTCAGGCTCGAGAGGTCGTAGCGATCGGCTTCCTCGAAGTTGAGCAGGGCGAAGTACATCGTCGGGACCCCGGCGAACTGGGTCACGCGGTCACGCTCCATGACCTCGAGCGCTGCCTCCGGGTCGAAGCGTTCGAGGTAGGTCAGCGCTGCCCCGCCCATGATGCTGGAGTTCTGGTTGCAGGTCTGGCCGAAGGAGTGAAAGAGCGGCAGGGCGCTGAGGCTGACATCGCCCGGTCCGAAGATCTCCCGCTGTCCGGGCTCGCCCATGAGCTGCTCCGAGCAGTACTGGGCGTTGGAGTACATGTTGAAGTGGGTCAGCTCGGCGCCCTTGGGTTTTCCCGTGGTTCCCGAGGTGTAGAGGATGACCGCGGTGTCCTCGCTGGAGGTCAGGGTGATGTCGCATCCGGCGTCCGGGTTCACCGCTGCGGAGTCGACCATGGTCAGCGGGCCCGCGCTCTCGTCGAAGAGCAGCAGCTGGCCGCAGCCGGCCGTGGAGTCAAAGCCTTCGCGGGCGGCCTCGGCGTACTCTGACCAGGCGATGAGCGCCACGGCGTCGGAATCATCGAGGTAGTAGCCGACCTCCCGGCCCACCGCCAGGTAGCTGATCGGCACCACGGTGCCGCCGGCCTGCAGGATGCCGTAGTAGGCGATGGTGAAGCTCATCCTGTTCGGGCAGAAGAGCGCCACCTTGTCGCCGGGTTTTACCCCGAGCTCCCTGAGATGGGCGGCGAAGGCCACCAGGCGCTTGCGGAATTCCCTGTAGGTCAGCTTCCTGTCATCATGGATGAGGGCGGTCTTTTCGGGGAAGTGGCGGCAGGAAATATGGGCGGAGCTGGCGAGATTCAGGGACATTTCGGACGTTTCCTGGAGCTGGCTTTCCGGTGTTCGCGCACTTCGGGCGTTTACCGACTACCTGACAGGATACTATTGAACTTTTTCAATTGCACTCGGGTTCCAGTGGTCCGGCTAGTTCGTTGTGATAGAAGAGCTTCCCCGCAAGGGTGGGCATGTAGCTTGCCGGCACCCAGGGATCCGGGCCGTAGTGGAGCGCCGACCAGAGGCTGAAGCCCTGCCATTGCATCCCCCGCCCCAGCACCCCGTCGGCCCCGCCGATCCCGTAGTCCGCCTCGAGGAAGAGCCCCGGTCCGATCGTATTGGCCCAGGCGGGCACGAGGGTCGTGCGGCTCTTGAAGCTGGTGATGGCGTTCTGCTCGATGGTCAGGGGGTGAAGCATGGCGCCGATGCGGTGGGTGGCCTTTTTCCACTGCTCCTCGTCTTCATATTCCGCGGCGAAGTGAGGCTCCCAGAAGGCGATGTGCAGCGCGCGGCCGATACCGTAGACCACCACGAGCTTCGCCCCATCCGCGCGCAGCCCGGCGATTTTCCCGGGATATTGCTCGAGCCTCTCCCGGCTGGCGAAGTAGCGTTGCTCCGGCGGTACGGTCAGCTTGCCGAGCTTGTCGTAGAAGGCCTCCTCCATGGCGTTCTGGAAGGAGCCGGGGGCGTCGGCGGCCAGCGTATTACCCTCGGCGTCCGACCACTCGTCCATGTTGAAGCCCCAGACGTGATCGCAGGAGACCTTCTCTTTCTCCAGCAGGTCAATCGCCCAGCGGTACATTCCCATCGGGCCGACGGGAAGGATGAGGGCGAGCTGGCGGCCCTCGTCCCGGGCCTCGATCACCTGGGTGGCGATCTCGACTCCCATGAGGACCTCGAGGTCGTGAACGCTTTCGCAGCCGACCGGCTCGAAGCCGGCGTTCCAGTATTCCTCGCGTTCGCCGAGGCGCTCCGGGGCCCGTCCGGCGAGCTCGTCCATGCGCTCGAGCTTCCAGCCCGCGGGGAAGAAGCCCTCGAGGGCGGAGCCCTTGATCGTCGAGAGGAGGTCGAGCTTCATCGCTGTCCTCCTGGTTCCAGGTCATGGCAGCGCCCCTCGAGCAGGCTGGCGAGGAGATTGTCGTGGG
>JAKUSY010000550.1 GCA_022451445.1 Planctomycetota bacterium | reverse complement strand
AAAACTCAGGGTGTACATCACGTAGGTCAACTTAAAATAAAAAAAAAAATTAGATTCAACAGAGTCCAGGCAGTCGGGCATGTCCGCTCCCAGGAAGAGCCAGCCGAAGGTGTAGACCGCGTCGCTGAGATCTACCGTTCCATCGGTGTTGGCGTCGGCGCGCAGGAAGCTGTGCATCGGAGGCTCCATCTGGGCCTCCGCGGCAGCGGGAACGAGCAGGACGGCAAGAAGAAGGAAAGCGCGGGGGATGTGCTTCATTTCATTTCCCTGTGAAAAAACCGGCGGGGCCAGGCAACCTCCATCATGAGGTTCCACCGCTCTCGATGCGAGTTTTGTTTTTCCCCGCGGACGCGGAAAGAACACGCTCGGATTCAGCGGTCGACCTTCTTCCGAATGATCCGGTCGAGAAGACCCGGGCAGAGCGCCTTCAGCAGGGGACCCCTCCGCAGGTAGCCGGGAACGTAGAGCCGGCGCCTGCGTTTGCGCATGGCGCGCAACACCTTCTGCACCAGCCGATCGAGAGGAACCGCGCCGCCGCTGTGGCGCCTGGCCTCCCCGCCGATCGACTCCCCCTTGCCGCCATAGGCCCTGGCGCGAAGATCAGTGCCCTGCACCCAGGATGGCAGCACGGTGAGAACATCCACTCCCGTGCCCTCAAGCTCGATGCGCAGGGAATCACAGAAACCCTGCAGCGCGTGCTTGGAGGCGCAATAGCCGGTATGGCTGGGCACCCCGGTGATTCCCTGGACCGAGGAGATCGCCGTGATGAGCCCGCCGCCTGTCTTCAGCGAAGCGAGGGCGGGGCGAACACAGTTCACCGCCCCGAGGTAGTTCGTGTCCATGATGTTCGAAAAGAGCTCCGGGTTCTCGACCTCTTCAAACCGGGCCCACATGCTGACCCCCGCGTTGAGGACCAGGTGGTCGATCGAGGAAAATTCCTCCAGCGCGGCCGTGATGAGACGCTCACAGTCCCCGGCCTTGACGACATCGCCCGGAACATCGACGACCCTGGCCCCGGCGCCTCGGCATCTCTCGGCCACCGCGGCCAGCTTCCCGGCGTCGCGCGCCAGGAGCGCCAGGTCGCCTCCAGCCTCAGCCACCCCCGCGGCAAGAGCCTCTCCCAGGCCGGATGAAGCGCCGGTAATGACCACTGTCTTGTCGCTGAACATTCAGCTTCCCGTCCCTTCGAGGCTCTCCACCTCCTCACCCTCGAGGCCCCAACCTTCAAAGGGCCTGCCATCGGGAAGGATCTTGCCGGGATTCATGACCCCTCCCGGGTCGAGACCTTCCTTGACGGACCTGACGGCAAGCACCCCGGTCTCCGAGATATCCTCCTCGAGCCAGGGAGCGTGCTCAAAGCCGACGGCGTGATGATGGGAGAGCGTGGCTCCGCCGCGCAGGAAGGCATCCTCGGCGGCCTTCTTGATCAAGAGGTACTGTCCGAGTCCGCCGCTCTCATTCTCCATGCAGGCGAAGGTGAAATAGAGGCTGGTCCCGGTGTGGTAGCAATGGCTGATATGGCAGCCGGCGAAGGGCGCCACGCCGGTCCCCTCGATGGCCTTCTCGATGGACTCGATCGTCGAGTGGTACAACGGCAGCAGGTTCGACCAGACCGTGGAGGTCTCGCTGACGTCGCAGACCACCCCGCGGTCCATGGCGAAATCCCGCAGGTAGGGAAAATCGTACTTCGACTCCTGGAAGGCGCGCCCGGGCGAGATACCGAGCTTGAAGGCTCCGTGCTTCCTGTAGATCGCGTGCACCCCCGATCGCAGCCGCCGGAAGGTGCGGTTGTCGCCCTCCACCGCCATAATCATCAGGCAGACCTTGTCCATGTCGAAACCCCTGACCACGGCGAGGTATTTCTTGACCACCTTGCCCATCAGCTCCTTGTGGAACGACTGGGGGCTCTTGAAGGCGAAGCTCAGAGCGGTCTTGCCGGGATCGTTGAGCCTCGCGATCGTGGGCATGCAGTCCTCATCGACGCATTGCCGCATCGCCTTCACGCCGCTCTCGAAATCAGGAAACAGGTAGCCGTAGAACTCCTTCTTCTCCGGCAGGCGATGGACCTGCAGGCTGATCTCGGTGATCACGCCGAGGATCCCCTCGCTGCCGATGCAGATATGGTTCACGTCGATCCCGTTGGAGGACTTGGGAACGGTACGTGTCACCAGGACGCCGCTGGGCGTCACCATTCGAACCGAGAGCACCATGTCCTCGATCTTGCCGTACTTGTCGCTCTGCATGCCGGCCGAGCGGGTGGCGACCCAGCCGCCGACGGTCGAGAATTCAAAAGAGTCAGGGAAGTGACCCAGGGTGAAACCCCGCTCCGCGAGCTGCTCCTCCATGATCGGCCCGCTGGAGCCGGCCTGGATCCTGGCCACACAGGATTCCTTGTCGACATCGAGCACCCTGTCCATCCTCTTCATGTCGAGGGAGACCACCATCCTGCTGTTGGTCTCGCGGTTCTCCAGGCAGCCCGCGATGTTCGAGCCGCCCCCGAAGGGAATGAGAACGACGTCGTGCTCCTTAGCCGCCTTCATGAGCGCGCAGACATCATCCTCGGACTCCGGGTAAGCAACGCAGTCGGGGCGGGAGTCGACGATCCCCCGGCGGATACGCCAGAGATCGCGAAAGCTCTTGCCGTAGGAATGGACGAGCCTCTCCTTGTCGGAGGTCTTCACCTGGTCCTCGCGCAGAGCCGATC
>JAKUSY010000055.1 GCA_022451445.1 Planctomycetota bacterium | reverse complement strand
GAAGAGAAGAAAGAAGAGAAAAAAGCTCCCACTCCATCCCCGGCGGAGGAGAAAAAAGAGCCGGGGAAAACACCCCCCGCATCAACGCCGACCTCTGCCAAGGCCCCTCCCAAGGCTCCAAAGAGGCCCAAGCTCGACATTGCCCTCGAGGCGCTCAGCAGGGTATTGAAGGGTAAGCTTACCGTCTTCATCGAGGCCCATCGCGCCGACGATGTTCGTTACGCTCTGCGTCTGCACAAAGAGTTCAAGCTGGACTTCACCCTCCTGGGCGCCGGGCGCGCCGGGAGCGTGGCTGGGGAGCTGGCGGCTTCCGGCCTCACTGCCGCTCTCGGGCCAGTTCTCCAGGGCGCCTGGGACCTGCGTCGCAGGGCGGAGAGCGAGCGCCTTGCGGGTGTTTTCGAAGACGCTGGAGTACCCCTGGTGATCACCTCCGGGGCGGCCTCCGGAGTGGGTTCGAGGTATCTTCGTCTGCAGGCTTGCGGCGCGGTGCGAGGCTGTCTCGATTCCAGCAAGGCGCTGCAGGCGATTACCCTGCGGCCCGCGAAGCGGCTGGGACTGGAAAAGAATATTGGCTCCATCGAGAAGGGAAAAGACGCGGACCTGGTTCTGCTCGATGGCCCGCCGATGGATGTCCGAAGCCGGGTCATCTCGGTCGTCGTCGAGGGAAGAGTCGGCGAAGAGAGCCGGAGGCCGGCTGAAAAAGCCGGCAGGGGGCCCGCGGCGGGATTGAGCTTCGATGCGATAAAGAAACACGGCAACGGGTGGATTCCTGGCGGCCCAACGATCCTGAAGAACGCGGTTGTCATGCGAGCCGCGCCTGGGGGCCTGGAGGTGATGGAGAAAGCGACGGTGGTGCTCCACAACGGCAAGATCGAGAAGGTGACGACCGATCCCGTCAAGGAGGAGGCGCGGCATGCGGTCATTGATCTCGCCGGCCGCTGCCTGCTGCCCGGTTTTATCGACGCGCACTCGCATATTACCCTCAAGGGTGATGTCGATGACCTGTCCGTCGCGGTGAATGAAGAGCTGCGTGTTCTTGACAGCTTTGACCCCTGGGACAGTGAGCTGGCGACCTTCCTGTCCCGGGGAGTGACGACCGTGGCCCTGAGCCCGGGACGCAACAACGTGGTCGGCGGAGAGATCAGCCTCGTCAAGCTCCTGCCCGGCGGGGTCCCCCTGCGGGTTCTGAAACGGAAGGCCGCGGCGAAGACATCCCTGGTTCCCAACCTGGCCCTGCCGCGCTACCCAACCGCGTCCAGTGGCGCGGGCGAGGCCTTCGCGAGCTGGTTGAAAGCTCGCTACGGCGGGGAAGCCGGGGTGCCGCGGGCGCCTGTGGTCGCCTACTTCGAGACCATCACCCAGGCCGAGCGTTCCTTCGCGCTGGCGAGCGCCCACGGCGCCCCGGTCACGTTTCTCGAGGGTATAGGAACCGATGGACGAACCTTCGGCCGGCTGCCCGGGGGCTCGAGGGCAATACTGGGTCCGTACTCGATAGAGGAACCCGAGAGGGTCTTGCGGGCCCCGGCGATTCTCGAAGAGACGGGAATTCCCTTCTCCTGGGCGACCAGCGGAACCTTGATCGATCCGCTGAGCTCTGCGGTCCTGGCCATCCTGTACGGGTTGAGCGAGGCGGAGGCGCTTCGTTCACTCACCACGCATCCGGCCGCGATGTACGGTGTGGAAGGGCGGATCGGACGCCTCGAAAAGGGCGCCGATGCGGACCTGGTTGTCTGGGATGGAAATCCGCTGACTCTCACCGCGTCGGTCAGCCTGGTTTTCATCGATGGAGAGGTCGTCTACGAAAACGGGCGGGCAGTCGCGGGGAAGGTGAAGCTGTCAGGAAATGATGAGGGCGTCGAGGCTCCACCAACGCCGATGGCCGCGGCTGCCGTTGAGGGTCCCGTGGCTGTAGCTGATACGGCAGAGTCAACCATCCTGGTGAGAGCCAGGAAGGTCTACACGGTCTCGGGCGCGGCGCTCGAGCCCGGGCAGGTGCTGATTCGGGCCGGGAAGATTGTCCAGCTCGGCAAAAGGATAGATATCGACAAGGCGACTCCCGGCCTCCTGGTCATCGATGTTCCGGGCAGCGTCTGTCCAGGATTCATCGACGCGGGCTCCGGGATGGGGGTGAGCGGGCGGAGAGCTGACGAATTTCGGGAGATGACCCCGGACTTGCCGGCCCTCTTCGGCATCGATCTTCACAGCATCGACCGCAGGAGGGCGCTCCAGGGCGGCGTGACCACCGCGGCGATTACTCCCGGAGACCGTAACGTAATCGGCGGTCTCGGCGGCGTGATCAAGACATACGGAGATGAGCTCTCCAGTGCGGTCATGGAGGAGGCCTCTTTTCTCTCCATGTGCCTGACGGAGATGGCGAGCTCCGGTAACAGGCAACTTCGCTCAGGCCGGCCAAGCACCTATCTGTACCGCATACCCACCACGAGGATGGGTACGGTTTTCCTGGCCAGGAGGGCGCTGCTGGAGGCGGATCCCGCGGGCTGGGACAGGAGCCAGGCGGTCGGTGACCTGAAGGATATGTTGACGACGGCCGAGCGAGGTGTGCTCAGTGAAGTTCGCGCCGGCAAGCGTGTACTCAGGGTCCGTGCCCAGACCCGCTACGAGATCCTGACGGCTCTTCGAATCGCCGGAGAGTTCGGATTGAAGATCCAGCTGGAAGGAGCCAGGGAGGCGCTTCACCTCGTGGAGCTCCTCAAAGAGAAAAAGACGGCCGTCCTTCTCAGCGCCGCTGAGAGGTGGTCAGGCAGTGAGCTGGAGGCGAACCTCAACCTGGGCGCCCGGCTCCCGGCCGAATTACACAAGGCGGGGGTTCCCTTCGCGTTCTATTCGGACTCCGCCTCTTCCGTTCCTCTTCTGAGGGAGCGGGTGACCTGGTGCGTTCGCCGTGGTCTTGATGAGGCTGCGGCCCTGGAGGCCCTTACGCTGGGCGCGGCGCGCCTCCTGGGCGTCAGCGCCAGGGTCGGCAGTCTCCAGCCCGGCAAGGATGCGGACCTCGTCGCCTTCGCGGGATCGCCCTTCGATCTGAAGGCGGGCGTACTCTGGGTCATGGTGAACGGCGAGCTTGTCGCTGATCCGTTCAAGGGAGCGCCGGCTATTGAGCGTCCCCGTGCAAGAGTGAACAAACGAAGATCATTGGCCCCGCAAGGGGATTTTTGAAAGCGAACTACAGGAAAAGACATGAATTTCATTACTCCGATCATGATTCTCACCGCCAGTCTCGCCGCGCAACCCGATGAGGTTGTCGCGCTCAAGGTGGGGCGGGCGATCACAGTGACCGGCAAGGAGATCGAGAAGGCCGTCATCGTCATGGAAGGCGGCACCATCAAGGCCATCGGATCCGATGTCGAGATTCCGCGCACGGCGCGCGTGGTGGATATGCCGCGGGCGGTGGCCATGCCCGGCATCGTTGACGCCCACAGCGTCAACGGACTTCGCCTGTCCAATGAGCGTCTCGCCAATGTTCCCTACGTGAGCGTTCTTGACGGCATCGATCCATCGTCGCCGGGGCTCAGGAACGCGCTGCGCCACGGGGTTACCAGCATTCACTGTATCGCTGGAAACGTTACGCGCTTTGGCGGCCAGGGAGCGGTCATCCGTACCAGTGGAAAGACGGTCACCGAGCTCGTGGTGAAGGCACCCTCGGCCATGAAGCTTTCCCTCCAGCCCGCCTCCGGCGAGAACCGGATGGGGAATATGGCAGCCCTGCGCAAGACCTTCTACGATTTCTATACGAGGATGAAGGCGATCCAGGAAACGGGGGGGCAGGCTCCTCTTGTGGACAGGAAGAAGCTCTCGCTTACCGACCTGGTAAACACGCGTCCGAGCTGGGGCGAGATCGATTGGAAGAAGGTCCCGCACGATAAGGTGTCCGAGCGCGACAGGCCGATGCGGTCCCTTGTGAAGGGAGAGCTCAGGGCCTTCATCAACTGTCCCACAGCCTCCGATGTCTTCAAGGCTTTCGAGCTCATCGACAGCAACCACATTGACGCGACCCTCGTGCTCGGGCCGGATGCCTGGAAGCTCGGAGATGTCCTGGCTGTGCGCAAGAACCTGGGACCGGTGGTCCTCAACCCGCTGCTGGAGGTCTGGGATCGCGATGATGAGACCGGCGCGGAGAAGCGTCATATAACCCCGGTGCTGCTCCACAAGGCGGGAATCTCCTTCGCGCTGCAGGTGTTTACCGACACGAGCTTCAACAAGGGTCCCTACTTCGGTCGCAGCGGTCCCTACCATCACTGGTACCAGGCGGCGAAGCTGGTGCAATACGGCATGCCCAGGGACAAGGCGCTCGAGACGATCACGATGATTCCCGCGAAGCTCCTCCGTCTCGACCATCGACTCGGCTCGTTGGAGGTTGGCAAGGATGCCAACATCGCCATCTTCTCGGGAGATCCGCTCGATGCCCGCAGCTGGGTTGAGAGGGTCTTTATCGAGGGCCGGGAGGTCTACGATCGCGGCAAGGACCGTGACATCGAGCGGCTCTTGAAGGACCCCGAGAGGCCATTCTGAGACGGCACCGAGCAAACAGGATCGGCAAACGAAGAGACATGAGAAAACCATCCAATCAACCGAAACCGAGATCAGCCAGGGGGCCTGTGGGCGCGGTATGGCTGCCGGCAGTCTTGCTGGTCGCGTTCTTGTCGTCTGCCGTGCTTCGCGGCGGCGAGGAGGCCGCGGGCCGCAGCTTCGCCCTGCGCGGTGCGACCATCTATACAATTTCGGGGGAGGTCCTGGAGAGCTCGGTCCTCCTGGTCGAGTCTGGAAAGATCAAGGCCCTTGGGAAAGACGTCAAGATTCCCGCCGGCATGAAGGTCTATGACCTCGGTGGTTACGTCGTGCTTCCCGGTCTTCTCGATGCCGAGACGACGTTGGCAAGCGACAATAGGGATACGCTCGGGAGCTTGTCTCCCCAGGTCCGGGCCCTGGATGGCTGGGATTTTTACCGTAAGAACAGGGAGCTTCTCGAGGGTGGGGTCACATCGGTCTACCTCTCTCCCGGAATTCCCGCCTCGACGACGAAGACACGGCTTATCTCAGGGCAGGGGGCCGTGGTCAAGACGGCAGGCTCTGCGAAGGATCCAAGGCGGAGGGTCGTTTCAGCCTCCAGCGGCCTGCAGGTGACCCTCGGGGAGCTGTCCCGGCTTCAACCTTCGATCTACATTCCCCCGGTAGGGGCCTCACCGGACAATCCCTTCGAGGTTATATTTCCGCCGCTGCCCCAGTCTCGCGCCGGAGAGTTTCTGGCGCTCAGGCAGGTGCTCGCGAGAACCCGCGCCTGGGGAGCTTCCCTCGCCAGGCATCTCAAAGATGGCTCCGCGGTCCCCGCCTACGATGGCCTCTCTTCAGGTCTCTACCCGGTCGTAGAGGGCCGTGACCATCTTCGGGTTCGCGTCAACAAGGCGCGGGACATCTACCATATTCTCGAGCTGGCCCGCGAGGCGGATATCAAGGTCGTCATCGAAGGCGGCGCCGAGGCGGAACGCCTGACCGCCTGGCTTGCCAGGATGAAGGTTCCGGTTATTTTCCCGGGAGCGTTCCAGGCTGGAAAGCTGCCCGGTGGAGACCTGCAGACCCCGTCCCTGGAGGGACGGCTGCGGGAGGAATCGATCCTGCGGATGCATCACGCCGGGGTCAGGGTGATCCTCAACAGTCCGACGGATGCCGAGGTGAAGAATCTGCTCCTGCAGGCTGCCGCGGCGGTACGCCTGGGAATGGAGCCCATGGAGGCTCTGCGCGCCATCACGCTGAATCCCGCCGGGATTCTCGGAGTGGATGACCGCATCGGCAGCATCTCTGTGGGCAAGGATGCGGACCTGATCGTTCTTGGCGGGGACCCGCTGGGAGCGGATAACCGGGTGCAGGCCGTATTCATCGATGGAGAGCTGGTTTTCAACCGCGCTCCGGAGGTCACCGGGGACTGTACCGTGATCCGTGCCGGACGTCTCATTACGGGAGCTGGCTCGGAGCACTCCAACGGCATCGTGATCGTCAGGAAAGGCAAGATTGAGTACGCCGGAGCGGGATTGATCCTGGAGACCGGCGAAAAAGCCGCGCGTGTAATAGACGCCTCCTCCCAGACGGTGATACCCGGGCTGATCGATGCCGGCGGCACGGCCGGGACCCGGGCGGAATCCCTGGTTCCGAGCCTTAGAGTGGGCAAGGGCAGCTCGGGAGCGGGAAAGGCGGCCGGGTTCCGGCTCGTCGATTCCATCGACCCGGGGGATCCGGCGCTCATGGAGCTGGTGAAGGCGGGTATCACCACGGTCCTGATAACGCCTCCCGGCGCAGGCCAGGTCTCGGCTCTCAAGCTCGCCGCGGCCGATCCCGCTGAGGCGGTCCTCAAACCCTACGCGGCGCAGTATTTCACGAAATCATCGAGCAAGACCCTGAAGACCGCCAAGAGCTACCACGACAGCTGGGTCAAGTTCGAACAGAAGAAGGAGGCCGCTGAGAAAAAGGGCGAAGAATTCAAGGACAAGGCTCCCAAGGTCCAGGATGCCTATGAGCCCTACAGGGCGCTCTTCAAGGGAGACGTTCCCGCCCTCGTCGAGGTGTCTACAGCTTCGGCTGTGTCCGGCGTCATCGCGCTGTACAAGGACCAGTATGGCATCCGTGTTCTCTGCAGCGGCCTCTCGTCGCTGAAAAGGGATGAAGATCTCGGTGCGCTGGCCGGCATGCTCCTCTCGAAGACGGGGGGAATCGTCCTGCAGACCCCGCTGATCGTCAAGCAGGACAACCAGTCGGTCAACTGGCCCCGGGAATTGAACGCTCTCGGTATCACGCTCTCGGTTCGTTCCCGCGTCGCCGATGGGGCCAGGCTGCTGCCCCTGCAGGTCTCCTACGCGGTTCGTGAAGGTTGGAATTCGAGGTCAGCCCTGCGTTCGATGACCTCGGTGCCGGCGAAGCAGTTCGGAATTTCCGACAGGGTCGGCAGCATCGAGAAGGGCAAGGATGCCGACCTGGTCATACTCTCGGGAGCGCCTTTCTCCGTCACCTCCAGGGTGCTCGGTGTCATGGTCGATGGAAAGCTGGTGCATGGAGTCGAAGAGTTCAAAGAACAGGTTGATGGCAATGATTAGATCCCGCAATACCGTCATTCTTCTGCTCGCGTTGAGCGTTTGCGCCTTGCCGCTTTGCCGTGGCGAAGAACCCACCGCTCCGAAATGGGCTATCCGCGGGGGCAAGGTCGTTACCGTGACGAAGGGAACGCTCGAGGGCGCCGTCGTGCTCGTCTCCGGCGGCCGCATCGAGAAGCTCGTCGCCGCTCCCGGACCGGGCTGGAAGCCGCCTGCGGGCTACAAGCTCATCGATGCCGGCGAACGCTGGATCGTTCCCGGCTTTGTCGAGCTCCACTCCCATATCGCTGGCGGTGATCTCAACGATATGGTCTACCCGGTGAACCCGGGCTTCAGGACCCTTGACAACATCATGCCCCGCAACGCACTGCTCAAGAGGGCACAGGCCGGGGGCGTGACCACGGCCCTCTTCATTCCCGGAAGCGGTACGAACATGGGCGGCTTCGGAACCCTCATCAAGACCGCGGGAAAGGACCTCAGCGAGATGCTCGTACGCTTCCCGGGCGCCCTGAAGATCGCCCAGGGAGGGAATCCCGAGCGGCGAGGCGGGGACATCGGCTATTCCAGGCTTGGCATGAACTGGTTGATCCGCAACGCCTTGAAAGAGGGCAAGCTCTACACCGAGGCTTGGGACGCCTGGGAGGCGGACAAAACGAAGAAGAAGCCGCTCAGGAATCCCCGCCTGGAGATGTTCCGAGGCCTGTTCCACAAGGAATACCCGGTGGTGGTCCATACCCAGGGCTACCACCTGATCCTCTCCACTCTCAGGATCCTGCATGATGAGATGGGGCTCTGGGTGGTAATAGATCACGGGACCTTTGATGGATTCGAGCTGGCTTCCGAGGTCGCCAAGCGTGGTATCCAGGTGATGAACGGCCCGCGGGAGTTCCGCTGGGACAACCGCCGAGGCGGCTTTCGGGGCCTCGCCTACGAATGGTATCGCGGAGGAATCAAGACGATCGGCGTCAATACCGATTCTCCCGTTGTTCCGGCCGAGGAGCTCATCCACCAGGCGTCCATGGCGGTTCGGTTTGGACTGAAGGAAGATGTGGCGCTCGCGGGGATTACCATCCATGCCGCCCGCGCGCTTGGAATGGAAAAGAGGCTTGGCAGCCTGGAGGCCGGCAAGGATGCGGACATAGTCATCTGGACGGGAGATCCGCTCGATCCGCGCCAATCGGTCGTGCTGACGATGGTGAATGGAAAGATAGCCTACGATACCAGCAAGGAGCCCCAGCGGTTCTGAGTCCGCTGCGTCCTGTCATGAAAATGAAAACAACACAAGGTCATATCAATGCAGTACGCGGCGGCGCGTGGGCCGCCCGGCTGTTTTTGCCGGCGCTGTTGTTCGCCTCGAGTTCCGCGTTCCTCGGGGCCGGTGAGCTCGTCGCCTACCGGGCCGCGAAGATCGTTCGTTCCGCCGGGGAGGTCATAGCTCCAGGCCTGCTCATCGTGCGCGATGGCAAGGTGGAGGACGTTCTCGCCGGTGATGCGAAGCCCCCTGAAGGAGCGAAGGTCGTCGAGCTCGCCGATACGGTGGTACTTCCCGGCCTGGTGAATCCGCTCAGCGCCATCAGCCAGAATAATTACAGGTCAGGGCCCGGCCGGGCCTCGCAATCGAATTCCTCGCCGACCGATGGCCGCAAATCCGTCGGGCTCTCGGCCTTGAACCTGAAGCACGAGGTCTACAGGCGCCTTGGACGAACCGGATATACGACCTTCGCGGTAGTTCCCAATGACACGAAGGGGATCATCGCCGGGCAGGCATCGGTCATCAGGCCGGCCCTTGGAAAAGAGAAAGAGGCCACGGCGCTGGAACTGTCCGACTCGGCGTATCTCATGCTGGGATTCGCAGCGGGAAAGACCTGGTACGACGCGGGAGACAGGTACCTGAAGAAGGCGGTCGACGATATTCTCAAGGAGAAGGCCGCGAAGAAGAAGGCCGAGGAGGAGGCTCGAAAGAAGGCCGAGGAGGCGAAGAAGAAGGGCACCAAGCCAGTCGAAGGTGAAAAGAAGCCGCCTGCCAAGCCTGTCGCCAAGCCTGTCGCCAAGCCTCCCGCCAAGGCGCCGGCCAAGCCGAAGGCGCCGGATCCCCTGACGCTGCTGTTCAAGGGCGAGAAGAAGGCCTTTGTCCGGGTAACGAGCCCGGCCGCGATCTCCCACCTCTTCGCCTTCCTGGACTCATTGCCCATGAAGTTCCAGTTTGTCCTGGTGACGGGGCCGCAGCCTCCCGAGCTGGTCGAGCTGATTCTCGAGCGCCGGAAGCAGATCACGGCCGTCATCCTGGAGCCGCGTATGGGGCGGCTTCCTGATACCAGCGTGTATGTGAACACCGCGAAGTTGTTCCTGGAGGCCGGGATGCCTGTCGCGTTCGTTCCCCTCCGCGATACCATCGACGGCCATCGGGAGGTCTTCTTCCACCTGGCGGCAATGGTCAAGTCGGGTGTCCTTCCTCATGAGGCCCTCGCCGGCGTTACCACGGTTCCGGCAGGCCTCCTCGGTCTCGGCTCGAAGGTGGGAAGTCTCTCGAAGGGAGGGCTCGCCAATTTCGTCTGCTACGACGGGGACCCGCTCTCGGGCGCCGCGAGGATTCTCTCGGTCTATGTCGAGGGCAGGAAAGTATTCGAGGATGATCCGGCAACCGGCAAGCTGAGTGGGGAGGCGGTTCGATGAGCATGAAACCCCGGGCCTTTAGAGTCATGAACTTCCTGGCGGCGTTCTCGTTGGCGATGTTTTTCTCCTCCGCTGTCGGATCCCAGGAGAAGAAGGACAAGGAGGAGGAGAAGAAGAAGTCCTCCGTTCACGCGGTTGTCGGGGCCACCGTTCTCCCGGTGTCCGGACCGATGGTGCGCAGGGGGACCGTGACCTGGAAGGACGGAAAGATCCTCGAGGTGGGAGCGGAACTCGATCCTCCCGAGGGCGCCGAGGTCCACAAGGGCAAGGGCCTGTATGTCTGCCCGGGATTCGTTTCGGTGGTTTCCATGGGGGTGGGTATTGCGACCAGCTCGGGAAATATCAGGAACGGACTGGACCCCTGGGACCGTGAGCTGGCAATAGCACTCGCCAGCGGGATCACGACGGTGCAGGCTCTCCCCGCGCCGTTTTTCGGTGGCTTCGGACAGGATGGGCCGCTCTCCGGCGGCGCCAATTCGGCCATTATCAAGCTCACCCGCGGCGACCTGGGCGGGATGCTGGTAAGGGAGCCGGCGATGAACTACTTCTCGCTCCCCACGCGCCAGCTCGAGCTCAATTATTTCCTGATGAGAGAACGCTTCAACCAGGCGAAGAAATACCTGGCCGGCCGTGCTGAGGCCCGGGCCAAGAAGGCCAAGGAGCCGAAGCTCAGCTCGAGCCTCAAGCTCTACGTCGCGGTTCTGGAAAATACCCGTCCGACGGTCTTCTCTCCGGCGAACAACCACGAGGTGAAGATCGTGCTCTCGCTGAGCAAGGAGTACGGTTTCGATGTCGTTCTCAACGAGCCCAAGGATGCATGGATGATGGCCGCGGAGCTGGCGGCCGGGAACGTTCCGGTGCTGGTGAAGTCCAGGGGGCGCGACTTCGACTTCAATACCACCGGGCCGGTTTTTGAGAAGGGACAAATGGCTCCCGTGCGGCGTCCCGCCGCCTTCGCCCGCGCTGGCTGCCTGGTGTCGATCCTGCCCTACCGCCGGGGAATCAGCCTGAGCGGCCTGGCCGGCCGCGTCGTTGCGACCGTGGACGTCGACGCGGCCTTCGCCGTTCGCGGCGGAATGAGCAATGAAGATGCCCTGGAGGCCATCACTCTGAATCCCGCCCGTATTCTCCGGGTAGATGATCGTCTCGGCAGTATCGAGAAGGGAAAGGACGCCGACCTGCTCATCCTCAGCGGCCATCCCCTCGATTACCGCAGCTTCGTCCTCAAGGCCTTCATCAACGGCAAGCTTTACTACGAGCGTGACAAGTCGCGGATCTTCCGCGAGGTTCCTCTCACCCGCGACAAGTAGAGCAATCTTCGCAGGGGGAGGCTTTTCGAAGGGCGTTTTAGCTGTAGAATCCGGCTATGCAGTCGCCAGCCATACAGCCCGCGCTCTCGAGGTGTTTGACGCTCCTGGGCGCGCTCCTCTTCCTCGGCTCCTGTGAGAGGGGGGTCGCGCCGCCTGTGGGGGCGTCTACTTCCGAGGAGAGGGTGGAGGTCTTCTGCTCCGCCTGTCATCTCCTTCCTCCTCCCGGAACGCTTCCTCGCGGAATGTGGGAGCGCAAGATCGATGAGATGTACGAGCTCACCCGGGGCTCGGAGAAAGAGCTACCGCAGGGGCTGCCCCCGAGGCTGGAGGTGGTGAGCTATTACACCAGTCGCGCCCCGCTGGAGCTGCCGGGTCTCTCACATACGGTCGGCAAGGGAAACGAGGCTCTTGATTTCGAGGCCGTCGGGGTGCGGATTGGCGGACTCGAATCCTACCCGGGGGTTTCCAGCGTCGGGCTGGGGCACCGGGCGAGGGAGGATCGTCTCGAGGTGCTG
>JAKUSY010000549.1 GCA_022451445.1 Planctomycetota bacterium | reverse complement strand
CCCCATAGCCAATCCTCCGATGGAAAGAAAGGTACGCCGGGGGAGGCGGTCACAAAAACCGCTATCCGATCGATCCCCTAAAATCGTCAACATGAATAGTCTCCACGAAGAAAGCTGGGCGACGCTTACGGGATTTCTGTTGAACCGAGTGGAGTATATACCGCCCTCCAACTGTTGTTAAGTCTATTCTTATCGGCAGTTAGGGCCCCTCGTTTCCCTGTTGATTTTTTTTCATTGCCTCAATTATTCGACATAAATTTTTTACCGAACACCATTTATGATTTCTGGCAACCCCTCGTCAAATTACAGGAAGCACGATGCTCAGACGAAACCCTAAAAAACCCAAAAAAGAGAACATCCCGACCTGCGGGGTTTGCGGCCTCTGGGACCAATTTTGCGTCTGTGAAATCCTCCCCCGGAAAACGAGTCGCATCGAGTTTCTGCTGATACAGCACTCCTCGGAACTCCTCCGGCAAAGCAATACAGGACGACTGGTCGAAAAGATGATCGAGCCCTGCGAAATCATTCCCTGGGGCTCGCCCGACGTTCCTTTCAGCGCCGAGAGCTTGAAAAAGCCCGGAACCCGCTACCTGGTGCTGTATCCCAGATCAGACACCCGCCTTCTCGAGCCCGCCGACCTCCAGTCCCCTGGCGGGGGAAAAACCAGCCTGGTCCTCCTGGATGCCACCTGGGCCCAGGCAAAATCGATGTCCCGGCGCATCGGCGAGCTCCAGGATTTCCCGTTTGTCTCTCTCCCACAAGGCGAAGCCCCGCGCTGGAAGCTGAGGAGGTCACCCGGACCGGGTTATTGCTGCACGCTCGAAGCGGTCATTCGAACGTTGGCGATCATCGAGGGAGCCGACTTCGCGGCTCCGCTCGAGCTGGCTCTCGAATTGGTAATGACCCACAGCCTCCACATGCGAGGCAAGCTGAACAAAACCGAGATGGAGGACATCTGCCTTCCCATCATCGAAGGTCTCCGCTCCCTCTAGCCCACCCGCCTCCCCGGTGGCCGCCCGCAAGCCGGACTTTTCATCGAATGAGTGGCTGCTGGGTGCTTGACAGGCTCGACAGGATCCATTCATTTATCCCTCCGGGCCTCCTCCAAGTGGAGGCTGTGGCGAAATAAAACTGAGGGGAGTGACCCTTGAGAGATTTTGAATACCAGGCGCCCTCAAGTATCGACGAGGCGGTAGCCCTCCTTGCCGAGCACGGCGACCGGGCGAAGATGCTGGCCGGTGGAACGGATATTATCGTCCAACTGCGCGAAGGGCTTCGCGATGCAGGCCTCGTCGTCGACGTAAAAAAGATCCCTGAGCTCATGCAGATCGCGTGGGGAGACGACGGCGGCCTCGAGCTCGGAGCCTCCGTCCCCTGCCATGCGCTCTACAGGGATGAGAAAATCATCAACAGCTATCCGGCACTCACCGACTCGGCGAAGATCATCGGCGGCTGGCAGATCCAGGGACGGGCAAGCATAGGGGGCAATCTCTGCAATTCATCTCCAGCGGCCGACAGCATACCCTCGCTGATTGTCGAGGGGGCGGCCTGCAGGATCGCCGGACCCACAGGTGAGAGGACTGTCCCCGTACTCGACTTCTGCACCGGGCCGGGAACCAACTGCCTGGCGGAGGGAGAACTGCTCGTATCACTCGTTCTTCCTCCTCCGGAGAAATCAGCCGGCTCCCGCTATATGAGGTTCATCCCACGCAACGAGATGGATATCGCTGTTGTTGGCGTCGGCGCATGGCTGCGTCTCGACGAAAGCGGCGAATCCGTCGAGGAGGCGCGCCTCGGGCTCGCGGCTGTCGCCCCGACCCCCCTGGCAGCCGATGAGGCGGCCACCTGGCTGCAGGGAAAGCCTGCGACCGAGGAGTCCTTTTCCGAGGCCGGAGACATGGCACGTAAAGCCGCCTCGCCGATCAGCGACATGCGGGGACCAGCGGACTACCGAGTCCATCTTATCGGGGTGTTGGTAAAGAGAGCGCTTACCGGCGCCGTGGGCCGGGCCCGCGGTGGCGATCGAAACCCGGTGATTCCCGTGGGAATCAACCGTTGCTGAAAACAGCGAGCCCACTACCGGACTGGAGCTTTGATTGATGGGAAGAAAGATACACGTCAGCACGACAATCAACGGCGAGGATTCTGAGTTTCTCTGCGAGGCCCGCCAGAGCCTGCTCGAGGTCCTCAGGACCTCACTGTCCCTGACCGGCGCCAAGGAGGGCTGCAACAACGGCAACTGCGGCGCCTGCACCGTACTCATGAACGGAGTCCCGGTCGACTCCTGCCTCGTCCTGGCCGGCGAGGCCGAAGGGG
Organism: Planctomycetota bacterium; assembly: GCA_022451445.1. GTDB lineage: Bacteria > Planctomycetota > UBA8108 > UBA8108 > UBA8108 > UBA8108. The sequence continues at coordinate 389 of JAKUSY010000549.1, read as the reverse complement.
CGGAGATCGAGACTGTCGAATCCATCGCGAAGGAAGACCACCTGCACCCTCTGCAGGAATGTTTCCTCGAAGGAGCCGCCCATCAAAGCGGGATCTGCACCAACGGCTTCCTGGTCTCCGCCAAGGCGCTGCTCGATGACAACCCCGAGCCTACGGAAAAAGAGATCCGCTTTGAGCTTTCCGGAAACCTCTGCAGGTGTACGGGGTACGACAAGATAGTCCGCGCCCTGCAAGCCGCATCCGAGCGAATGAAAGAGTCTAATTGATGTCGGATAATTTCAGCTATTCCAAGATCATCAAAGACCACGGGGACAACTACAAGACCCTGGGAACCCGGCCCGTACGCCACGACGGAGTAGACAAGGTGACCGGCCGCGCGAGCTACGGAA
>JAKUSY010000548.1 GCA_022451445.1 Planctomycetota bacterium | reverse complement strand
ACGCTCCCCGCGATGAGCTCTTCGGCTACCTCCCCGATCTCCTCGCCCAGGAGTTTAGCCGCCTCGGCCAGCTCCCTGGAGGCCTCATCAGCGCTGCCGGCCGCCCTGGCGAGATTTTTCTTAGTAGGCTCGCCAGGTTCGGCGGCGGATTTATCAAGGTTCTTCTTGATAGCCGCGAACTGGGGTGCCAGTCCCTTCAGTTTTTCGGAAGCCTCAGCGGCTATCGATTCGAGTCCTTCGGCCGTCTTCGCGACAACCGCATCGATATCACCCTGCACATCGGAGAGCTCTTTCGACTGCTTCTCATCGAGTCCCTCGGCCTTGCTAGCAGCCTTACTCCGTTTCGCGATCTCCCGCTCAGAGGCCGCGGCCCGCTCGAGCACCTCGGCCGCCCTGGCGAGCTCGGCGATCTCTACCGCCTTCTGCTGGCGCTTGGCATCCGCGAGGGCTGCCTCCACCTCGGCACCGGCGCGCTCGAGGGCCAGGTCCGCATCATCGAGAGCCTCCTCGGTGATCTCAGGCACCTCGGCCACCGCCGACTTGGCCGCCTCTACAAGCGACCTGGCGGCCTCCTTCACTGCACTGTCGGCCTCGCGCAGTCTTGAACTGACGACGGGAGGAAGATCCTTGTCCGTACCGATTCCATCGATACCCTTGACTGCTTTTTGTCCCAGCTCACTGGCGGCAGGCAGGTCACGCGCGGCTGTCTTCTTCGCGGCGGACTGTTCCTTGCGCACAGACTGAAGGTTCGACTTCACCTCCTCGAGATCCTTGATTCGCTGCACGAGCTGTAAAGAACTTCTCTTGTCATCCTGCGCGGCTATGGCGGCCTTGATGCGATCCTCGAGGTTCCCGAGATTATCGAGCACCTGCTGCTCCTGCTGCAGGGCATCGTCCTTGAGGGCATCGAAAAGGTGTCCTGTCGCCTCATAGGCGGAAGCCCGGGCATCGTCGAGCAGGTTGCTGGAATCGGCCAGGTCCCTGACAACGGGCACCAGATCGCCGAGATCGCGGCGTATTTCCGTCTGTTCCTCTACGAGCTTGCGAACCTCCTCATCCTCCTCCAGCTTGGACTTTTCCGTGCCTTCCTTGACCTCTTCCTGTTTTTTGATCAGCTCACGCAGCAGCCTCAGGGCGGCCTCGAGATCGGTCCCGATAAGCCCCTGGGTTTCTTCGATCTTGCGAAGAAGCAACTTCAACCCCTTGATAACCAGGGTCTGTGAGCGAGCCGCGTTAGGATAATCTCCCTCGTCCAGTTTCTTGCCGGCGTCGCGAAAATCGCCTTCCGTCCCCGCGGCCTTGAGTATGCGCAGGCCGTCGGCGGCACCGGCCCCGAGTTCGCCGCCCCATTTGCCCACCGCGATGAGGCTCGCCACGAGTCTCAGATAGAGCTCCTTGGCATCCAGCTGGTCCTCTATGGTGGATAGCACCTGGGTGTCCTGCCTGGCCGTTACAGCCTGGGGAATCGCCTCAGTGTTGTCGCGCACCCTGGCCTGGACCGAGATCAACCGCCTGACCTCAGCCGCAAGCTCGGCCGCTCTCAGGCGCATCATCAGCTTCTGGCGTTCAATGTAGAGCCGCTGGATGATGGTCCGGATCATCGTACGGGCCGACTGGACAACCGACTTCCGTTCCGCGTCGCTCTTGCCGAGGGCGTCCTCGAGCATCTTCACGACACTCTTCATCTCCGATTTGATCAGGTCGGAGATGTTGTCCCTCATCTTCTTGATGTCTTTATAGAACGATTCATCGCCGAGACCGTTTTCCTCCAGCTGCTGCAGCTGCTTGTCGAGGATACGCTCGAGGAGATCCTCCGCCATGGCATTGGCGCGCTCCTGCGCCTCCTGCTTCTGGCGAAGGGGTGAATCATCCACGCCCCCCGTATCTTCCTGCGCCCCAACAAGGGGACAGGCACCAGCGAACAGGAGAAATGTCAAAGCAAGAAGACACAGCCGGTCACGAATCAATCTCATTTTGAGTCTCCAATCCCAAGTTCTTTTTCAATGATCGCGTCGAGTTGGCGTACAGAGCGTTCATCGAGCTCGTTGATCGCTTTCAGCAGGCCAGGCCTGTCTGTAACTTTCACGCTCAATACCTCGCTCCTGGAGGACTCCCCTTCGAGCTCCCCTCGATCATCGGTAACTTCCACAAAGAGCCGGACTACGTCTCCTTTTTTCAGGCCATAGCTTTTGAGGTCACAGGCATGCCTGTCCTTGAGACGTTTCGACAGCTTCTGTTCTCCGCTCCCCGGGACCTCGATGGGCGCCTCTTTCTTGGCTTCCTGCTGCTGTCGCGAAACCTCGACAAGGATTCGCACCTTCCCAATGCCATAATCGTCCCTGGCTTCGTAGTCGATAATAGGCGCTGCGGCAGGAAGAACATAGCGAGAAACCATGGAGGCGCGCACCCTGGGCGGCTTATCGGTCTTGACCTGGATAACCCCTTCGATCGTTGGCTCAGGGCGCAACCCGTACTGATCCGCTACGATGATCCTATAATTAAGCCGTTTCTGGACCACCTCGAGAGGTGTGTCCTTCACCGGGAGCATCCAGATCGTCTTTCCATCCACCTTCTCTGAGCGAAACTCATAAGTTTTTCCACGGATTTCCAGCAGCGGTTTCTGCAGAATTTTTTCATCATCGGTGACCGCGATAGCTATATCGACCATCGCCCCCTCCTTCACCTCGATCTGCAGGTTACCCGGCTCACAGGACGTG
>JAKUSY010000547.1 GCA_022451445.1 Planctomycetota bacterium | reverse complement strand
CGCCGCTGAGCCGGAGAAGCCTCGGTATCGATGAGCCCGCCGCCCTCGCGCAATTCCGCGCTGGACGCGGCGGTGAAAACCCGGGCCACCTCGCCGGGCCGGTCGTCATCAGCGAGGTCCACTACAATCCCGCCAGGGGCGACAGCGAATTCATCGAGCTCTACAACACGCTCGGCCAGTTCGTTGAGCTCTACGACAAGGCGACCGGACGCGGCTGGCAGCTGCGCGGAATCTCGCGCCTGGATGGGGAAGAGAGCTTCGAGCTGCCTCCCGGAGCCGTTATCGCAGCGCGTGGCTTCGCCGTGCTCTCAAGCATCGACCCGGTGCTTTTCCGCGAACTCAACGCGGTGCCGGATATTATCCCCGTCTTCGGCCCCTACGGAGGCGCGCTGGATAACGGCGGGGAGTCCCTGCGCCTGGCGCGCCCGGCACCCCTGGATAACGGCGGCGATGAGGCCGGCTGGATCCTGGTCGACCGGGTTCGCTACGATGACCGGCCCCCATGGCCGAATGGCGCCGATGGCGACGGCCCCTCTCTCGAGCGGCGCAGCCCCGAAGGCTACGGCAACGACCCGGACAATTGGGGGGTCTCGGAAAGCTCCGGCGGCAGCCCCGCGACCGCGAACACCATCGGTCCGCCGCCGCCGAACATCGAACCGCGCGCCTCCTTCTCCCTGGACCCCGAGGCGGGCTTCGCCCCGCTGCGGATCGAATTCGACGCCTCTTCATCCGATGACCCCGATGGACAGATCGCCTCCTGGACCTGGGACTTCGGCGATGGACTGGGCGGGGCCGGAGAGCGGGCCAGCCACACCTACGACAGGGCGGGAGAATTCCTCGTCACCCTCGAGGTGAGAGACGAGCGGGGCGGGACCGCCGCGGCCTCGCGAACCGTCACCATCAGGGAGCTCGGGCCAAACGAGCGCCCCGTGGCATCCTTCACCGTCACGCCCGCACGCGGAATCGTTCCCCTGGAGGTTCGGGTCGACGCCTCGGCCTCCTTCGATCCCGATGGCGAGATTGTGCGATACGACTGGGACTTCGGCGATGGCGGCGGCGGCATGGGCGAGAGCATGACCCACACCTGGGATGAGCCCGGACAATACTCCGTTACGCTCATCGTCTGGGACAACCGCGGCGGCTTCACCATGGCGCTGGAGAGCGTCATCGTCGACCGCGCGGGCGGGACGCAGCTTCCCGGCGACTGCAACCAGGACAGCCGCCTGGACATCTCCGACGCGGTCTGCCTGCTCGGCCATCTCTTCCTGGGTACCCCGCGCAGCCTGGCCTGCGGAGACGGAACGACCGCCCACGAGGCCAACCGGGCCCTCATGAACCTGAACGGGGACGCCTCCATCGACCTCACGGACGCGATCCACGTGCTGAGATACCTCTTCCAGGGCGGGCCCGCGCCGGTGGGTGGAACTTCCTGCCTGCCCATCATGGGCTGCCCGGACACCTGCGCCCCCTGAACGGGGGGCCACGGTCACAGCCGCCTGTTTTCACTTGATGAAACGAAGCCGAAAGGCCATCAAGAGGGGCTCAACTCCTGTTTACATCTACCTGCCCGGAGGCTCCTGATATGTTCCCCATTAAGAAACTCGCCTGCATTCCGATGATTCTGCTGATGGCCTGCGCGGCCGCATCCTGTGTCGGTGTCAGGACGAGCTCCTATGACGCCGTCAAGATCGAGATTCCCGTTGAGGCTGGGCTGAAGACCCCCGAGTGCGCCCTCCACGACGAAAAAGCCGACATCTACCTGGTCTCGAACATCAACGGCAGTCCTCACGGCAAAGACAAGGCCGGCTTTATCTCCCGGGTCGCCCCTTCCGGGAAAATTCTCGAGCTCAAGTGGATCGATGGGAGCGCCGAGGGCATCACCCTGAACGCCCCCAAGGGGCTCGCGCTGGTCGGCGACACCTTGTACGCCGCGGACGTCAACGCCGTGCGTAAGTTTGACCGCGTCTCCGGCAAGCCCACCGGCGTGATCGACTTCAAGGGCGCTTCCTTTCTCAACGACCTCGCCTCCGGCCCCGATGGCAAGGTCTACGTCAGCGACTCCGGTTTCGGGGGTGACAAAGATGCTCCGAGGACCGATGCGGTCTACGAAATCAGCCCGGACGACTCGGTAAAGGCCCTCTCACAAGGCGAAGAGGTTCCCAGCCCCAACGGCCTGCTCGTAACGGCCAATTGACTGCGCGTCGGCACCTGGAGCTCAGGAGAGCTGCTCTGGGCAAGGGCCCGCGAGGGCCGCGAGCGGCTGGTAGCCAAGCTGCCGAAAAACCAGCTCGACGGTATCGTGGTCGACAAGGATGGAAGCCTTCTGATCACCAGCTGGGCCGGAAAATGCGTCTACCGGTATTCCGAAAAAGGCATCAGCAAGGCTGTCGAGAACCTCGACTCGCCCGCTGACCCGGGCTGGGATGCCAAGCGCGGCCGGCTGCTGATCCCTCACTTCAAGGAACACAAGCTGACGATCATCACGCCCTGAGGCTAAGCCCTTTGTTCAGGCGGACTGAAGCTCTTCAAGCGCCTTGCGAACGCTCTCGGCATGGCCCTTGGTCTTGACGCGCTTCCAGTGTTTCGCAACCTTGCCTTTGGGATCGATCAGGACCGTTGAGCGAATAACGCCGACGACGATCTTTCCGTACATGTTCTTCTCGCCCCAGGCGCCGTACTTCTCCATGACCTTGTGCGAGGGGTCAGAGAGCAGGCCGATCTTGAGCTTG
>JAKUSY010000546.1 GCA_022451445.1 Planctomycetota bacterium | reverse complement strand
GACATCATCGAATACGTACAGGATACCGATGGGCTCGTGACCATCGCCACGAGCTCGGCCTGCGACACCTTCATGGAACTGATGGACTCCGCATGCGGAGGAATCGCCAACAATACCAACTGTCCGAACGCAGGGGAGCTGGGCCTCGAGAGCCCGGTCAATTCCTGCATCACCCGTTTCCTGGCTGCCGGGACCTACTTCATCTGCATCTTCCCGAACTCGGGCCCCAATGAGTGTGACGACTACACCTTGACGGTCTCCGAGGTCGAGGCCGCGGATGCCCCCGAAAATGATATTTGTCTGGATGCCGAGGAGCTGGTTCTCGAAGAAGGAATAAACGCGGCCGGGCAGCGGGCCCTGATCGCCAACGTCACCGGCGACACCTCCTTCGCCTCCGAGGATGTTGAAAACCAGGCTTGTGGCGCAAGCACCGCGCCGGGAGTCTGGTACATGGTTTTCGGTACCGGGGACTCTATGACAGCCAACACTTGCGCAGGCAGTTTATATGACACCCGCCTGAGTGTTTTTGACGGCGGAGTCGATGGCGACTGCGAAAATATGGTCTGTACCGTGGAGAACGACGACGCCTGCCCCGGATTCCTCTCGAGCGTGACCTGGAACTCTGAGCTGGACGTTATCTACTTCATCCTCGTTCATGGTTTCGCGGCCAATTCCGGCGTCTACTCACTCGAGGTCACCTCGATAATGCCTCCCGCACCGGACGACCAGGACAATGATGGTGTCGGCAACGACATCGACAATTGTGTCGATGACGCCAACCCCGGACAGGAAGACGCCGACGGGGACGGTATAGGCGACGCCTGTGACAATCAGGGTAATGATCTGTGTGATGGGGCTATCGCCATCACCCTCGAAAAAGGTGCGAACGCCGAGGGAGTAGCTGTCCTGACAGCGAACCTGGGTGGCGACACAGCGGCTGGCGCCACGGATGACCCCGAGAACGACTTCTGCGGCAACAGCAACGCTCCGGGCGTCTGGTTCAGCTTGATCGGAAACGGCCAACAAATGAGCGCCGAGACCTGCGGCGCGGGAAGTCTATACGACACCCGGCTCTCATTGTTCAGTGGCGAATGCGGCTCCCTGACCTGCGTCATCAGCAATGACGATGCCTGCACCCAGCCCGGCCGGTGCTGTCTTTCCAGGATTTCCTGGGGATCAGAGGATGGCGCGACCTACTATCTTCTCGTTCATGGTTTCGCGGCCAGCCTCGGCGCATTTGAACTGGACGTTACGGCCGAGCTGCCGCCCCCACCATGTAAGGGCAATGGCGCCACCTTCGACTTCGAGGACGGCGCCCAGGGCTTCACCGAGCAGGTACTCCTCGGCAAGGCGAATCACTGGGAGCTCAGCCAGAGGCGCAGTACGAGTGGCACGACGAGTTGGCACAGCGGCCTCCCGGCCGCAGGCACTTCGGCAGCCGTCCTCATCTCGCCGGAGATCGACCTCAGGGACGCGACTGCCCCGCAACTCCAATTCAACCACTTCTACAACTTCGCCGACTGCGGCTGGACGGACATCTTCCCCGACGGAGGGATCGTCGAAGCGCGCATCGCTGACGATCCCGATACCCCGGAAGTAGACGAAAGCCGGGCCTGGCGGACCCTCCAACCCGAGGGCGGCTATCCCGTCCAAGTGCTAAACCCCCCTTGCCCGGACCCGGGGGCCGGAGGACCGGCCTACAGTGGCGACTCCGGGGGGTTCGTACCCGCGGTATTCGACCTCTCGGCCCTCGAGGGCGAGCTCATCCAGTTCCGGTTCCAGGTCATATGGGACTGCGGCAACTGCGAAGTCCGCGAGGGCTGGTACATCGACGACGTGGATGTAACCGGAATAAACGAGGTTCCTCCCGGCGGCAGCCAGCTGCCCAGCGACTTCAACCAGGACGGGGGAATCGACATGAGTGACGCTATCTCGGTATTCGGATTCCTCTTCCTGGGAAGAGCGGAACCCGATTGCCCGGGCGGTCTCGACTTCAACGATGACAGCTCGGTGGATCTCTCCGACGGTATCGGGATGCTGAACTGGCTGTTCCAGGGAGGGCGGGGCCACGCGCTCGGAACCGACTGTGTACAGATTGTCGACTGTCCGGACGTCTGCAACTGATCGGCAGCGTTCAGATGGTCTTCCAGGGGCCCCGGACCTCTCAGGAGGTTCAGGGCTCCTGTTTTTATTGCCGGGGTTCCTCGACAATAAGCTGCTGGTTCGCCGGGAGGTCTCTGAGAACCTGGATTCGCCCACCAGGCCAGGTGATGGTCACCTTGTCAACAAGGACGCTGTCGCCGAGACCGGCGTTGATGCGCGGATCGAGTGAGCAGAGATAGCTCCTGCCGGCCTGGCAGAGGAAGAGCTGGCTTCGCCCTCCCGCCTCGACCACCACCGTGCTGCCGTAGGCGTCGCGCGGACCGCTCGAGCCGACGAGCCGGATCGAGATGTAATTCGAGGCCGTCTTCTCCGGGGTGTTGCGGTTGTTTCTCAGGAGGACGGCGCCCTGGTCGATGGTGCAGAGGAGGAGATCGAGGTCCCCGTCGTTGTCATAATCCGCGCTCGCCAGTCCCCGCACCACGTAGCTCTTTACAAAAGGCGCCCCGGCGGCCGCGGCAGGTGAGAAGCTCCCCTTCCCATCGTTGGTCAACAGGTCCGGCGGCTGGCGATAGCTGATCCCTGTCTCGCGGGAGTTCACCTCCACGAGATCATCTACATGGCCGTTGGC
>JAKUSY010000545.1 GCA_022451445.1 Planctomycetota bacterium | reverse complement strand
TCGGCGCAGCGCAACACCCTATAGGGCTGGTTGAGCTTGTGGCAATGCTGGACGAACTCATCCGGGGTCGCTGTATTGAAGCTGAACATGTCATAGTGACAGGGGATCGCAAGCCGGGCTCCGATCTCTTTTGAGAGCTGGGCGGCCTCGCGGCCCCAGAGGTTGCCGGCGACTCCCCGCCCGGCAGCACGGCCGTTGACGGGCAGAATCGCCAGGTCGAGGGAATGCCCGGAGAGAGGATCCTCAAGTCCATCAAAGGGGACCGTGTCTCCGCTGTGATAGACACTCCAGGGCCCGAAGCTGAAAACATACCCGAGATATTTATCCCTGCCCTGATCGTCCAGCTCGCGCTCCTCGTGCGCGGCTGGAATGGCGAAACATTCGAATCCTGCCGCGACAAGACTCTCCCCGCCAGCAAGCCCCCTGGGGCTCGCGTGATCGACGCCAAGACGCTCAGCGACGAAATCACGATTCGCCTCCGGGATGAGGAGCTCCATGCCGGGGTTGACATCGATGAGCGGTTTGAGAGTATCCGCATCGAGGTGATCCGTGTGGTTATGGCTGGAGGAGGCCAGGTCTATAAAATCAAGCCTGCCGGGCTCGATGGGCAGGCCCGTCATGCGAATATGCGGCTTGTCTGTGCGTGAATATTTTTCGGTCAGGGACTCGGAGAGATAGGGATCCATCAACAGGAAACGCTCGCCCCATCTGATGAGAAAGCCACTCTGCCCAAGCCACCAGAGATGGAAGCAGCTCTCGGCCGAGGGCGCCGTGGAGATATCTCTCAGCAGGTCATCATCCTGAAGATGGGGGGAGATCATTTCTCAGCCGGCTCCGAGCTTTTCCCGCGCCAGAGCGACGCCGGCGACCATATTGGCCAGCTTCTGGCGAGCGGCCCACCTGGCCGTCTGGCTCAGGCCGCAATCGGGGGCGAAGGAGAGCCGCTCGGCAGGAGCATGTTCGAGACAGCGCCCGACCCGCTCGGCGATGTCATCGGGGGTCTCGATGTAATAGCTCTTCACATCCACGACCCCCACCGCAACGTCCATCCGCTCTGAGATCCCGGAGATGATCTCCAGCTCGCTGAACTCCCTGCTGGCCATTTCAAGGTGAAGCTCATCGACGTGAAATTCGAAAAAAGCGGGGAACATTGGAGAGTAGCGACGGGGGCCTACGGCCCTTCCCTTGTAGTTTCCGAAGCAGAGGTGCGTTGACAACCTGCAACGTCCCCTGACACCCTCTACTGTCCGGTTAAAAATATCGACGAATTGCGCCGGGTCACTCTTGTGGGCGTAGCAGCTCATCGAGGGCTCATCGACCGTAATCTCTTCGCAGCCAGCCTCAACAAGTCCCTCCAGTTCTGAGCGCACGATGGGGAGCAGGGCCTCGGTTACGGCAAGCCTGTCGGGGTAACGGTCATTTGGAAGCAGGCGGCCGCTGAGGGTGTAGGGGCCAGGAACCGATGCCTTCAGCGCAGGGCCTTCAGGCGCCAGGCGAGCTAGGCGCTGGTACTCATCGACCGCCCCGAGGCCTTCCGGGGCCGCCAGCTCGGAGACGATCTCATGCTTCCCCCTCTGGTCATGAGCCGGGGGGCCGTGCAGGCGGGGCGAGGCCTGCGCCAGAAGGATCCCCTCGAGATGCCCGTAGAAGGACAGGTTGAAATCGAACCGGGTCTGCTCTCCATCGCTGATGCAGTCAAGCCCAGCCCTCACCTGGTCGCTGATGGCGGCCAGGACCGCGTCTTCCTGCATCTCCCGAATATCCTCGGGCCCGAAGAGATCGAGCTGCGAGCGGGCCTGCTCCAGCCAGGACGGAAATGGATAGCTTCCTATCACAGTAGTTCTCAGGGGCCGCTCTTCCATCCGTCCCATCCCGCCTTAGAGGTTCTCGTAGAGTTTCGCCACCCGGTGTGCATGCTCATCGTAGGCTGCGTCAAAGAGCTCTTCAGCCCTCTCCCTGCCGACCACGCAGGCCGCCGCCAGGACATTGGGGGGAGAGCCTGCCTCCGTCAGGCGCGAGGCGACCTCGGCCTTGATCGAGTTGACCAGCATCACGCTGCCGATGCTGGAGCCCGGAGCGACCGGCTCGGCCAGCCCCTCGACCGCGACCATGGAATCTCCCGGAGGAACGCCCGTATCCAGCAATATATCCGCGAAGTCGGACAGCTTCTTCCCTTCGGGGTGCCTGCTCTCGGTCGCCTTCATATGCCGGCATCCCGCGATGGCCACGACCGGGATGCCTTTCGCCCGAAAATTCTGAGCCATCTCTACCGGGACCGTATTGCAGCCGCTGCAGGAGATCACCAGGGCGCTGTCCTCAGTGGCAACGTCGAAATTCCTGAGAATTCTCTCGGCCAGGCCTGAAACATTCTCGATGTACATGGCCTGGCGCTGGCCGTTAGCTCCGACGACCTGGTTGTGGTAGGTGAGGGACAGCTCGACGATCGGATGGAAACCCGGAAAGGAACCATAGCGCGGCCACATCTCCTCGACAGGAATACGGCTGTGCCCGGCCCCGAAGAGATGAACCAGCCGGCCAGCCAGGATCGAATCGCTGAAGATATCCGCGGCCTTCGCGATCTCAGTCTCCTGGGCGCGAATGGTTTCGAGAAGCCCCCTGCATTTTTCGAGATAATCCATCCCTGCGTTCATGGAACCATTCTCTCCGCTCGGCTTCTCACTGTCCATCGCTTAGCTCCCAGCCGCCATCAATTGACAAAACCTGCCCGGTAA
>JAKUSY010000544.1 GCA_022451445.1 Planctomycetota bacterium | reverse complement strand
TTTCGTAAATCCCCCCCACCCAAGCCTACGCCCGAGAAGCCGTCTCTTCACCCAGAGGGTCAGGACATACAGTCTCCGGGGATATTTTTGCCCGCCCCCCCACCTTCGTCCGCGTTACGTGGTTCGTGGGGAGCATCCAGGGAGAGGGTCTTTCTGCTCCGGAGATAGATCAGCAGGCCTGGAATGGCCCAGAAACAATAGGTCAGGCGCTGCAACAAGGAGACGAGCGCTCCCCTAGTGGGGATGCCGACCAGCGCGAACAACCAGCCGTAGGCCGCCTCGGCAGTCCCGATAGCTCCGGGGGTGATGGGGATCGCCATGACGATCTGGGCCAGGGGGATCACGAGAAAAAGTGTCGGGAGGGAAGACCATTGGTCCGGGAGCAGCACCCGCAGCAGCAGGAGATTGGTTATCACGACGAGGCTGTGGAGTAAAACGGAAATGGCGACAGCTTTCAGGGCAACTCCCGGATGGGACCTGTAGAGGTAGAGTATCTCCGCGAGCTTGCGGATGATTCCGCCCCCCTTGCCAGGCGGGCTGTTCCGGCGCCAGAGATAAAAGAACCCGGAGAAAACCAGGCCGCCCCCCACCGCCACCCAGATGAACACGGACAACTCCATCAGACGCGGATCTTCCTGCAGCAATGGGAGGTTCAGGAAGGTGGCCGCGCAGGCCAGGGCCATGAGCACGAAGAGGCCGATGGCGCGGTCGATGAAGACCGTCAGCGCGGCCGCAGCCCTGCGCTCGGGAGACTCCCTGGCGACATAATAAGCCTTCATTACATCTCCGCCTGTGGACCCGAAAAGAACCTGGTTGAAGAAGACGCCCATCAGCACCAGGGAGTAGATCTCGCCGAAGCTGCGGTAGACGCCCTGGACTGCGAGGAGCAGTCTCCAGCGGATGGCGGCGAGCAGGAGAACAACGGCGTAAGGGGCCTGGGCGGCAAGCAGCCATGGCCAGTCTCTGGCAAAGGCCGCTCGATCGTTGGCGTCGACAGACAAGCCTCCGTTGCTGATGAGCCAATAGATGAGCCCGACTGCCAAGGCCAGCTTGGCGCAGGGCAGGGCCCAGCGTTTCAATGGCTACTCCTTCCCTCCGGATGGCCCCTCGCCGCCCGCGGGGGAGAATTCAGCCCGGGCATACTTTACCCATTCGTCTACATCGGCGAAGCCGTAGTTTTTTCCGGTGAGCCGACAAATGGCGGCATGCGCCTTCATGCGGTTGTCCGTATGCCTGGGCGTCCGATCGAAAAAAACTGCGAAGAGAGCCTTGAGGGAGCCCTCGTCTCCGATCTGGGAGAGGGCTTCGACAACGTCGAGAAGGATAATTCTCTCTCTCTCCTTCTGCAGAATCTTGACCAGCGCCGGGACCGCTTTTGGGTCGGGTCGCGCGGACAACGCCTTGGCAGACTCCCAGCGTACACCCCAGTATTTGGATGCGAGCCCCGCGACAAAAACATTCGTATTGCTGATCTTGCCGCAGCTTGCCAGGGCGGCGATGGCCCTCATTCTGTTGACCACCTCCGGGTCGCTGGTCGCTATTTCGCGCAGGAGCTCAATAGCGCCATGCTCGGCCTCGGAGAATGGCAGCCCGTCGGCCTCTTTGGCAGCGAGGTGGCGGCCGAGCTCGACAATGGAATAGGTCTCTCCCTTGCGCACCTCGAGCACGAGTTCCTGGGGAGAGGAGCCGCAGGAGGAGGAAAGCAAAGCGAGCAGCGGCGCGGCCAGTATCAGATTTCTTGATGGCATCATCGGTTTATCCCTAGTTTGGCTGACTTACGATAGCGCACCTCCCCTCCCGTGTCCATGTGCCCCCTGAAGAACCGGAAAGACTTGAATGCCATGGAAGGAATGCCGTGGATATGCGGTTAAAGTTGGTGCTCGCAAATGGCGATAAAGTAAAGAAGGCTGTTTTTACGTGAAACATCGACGACTGAAAAACATGCGATATTCATTTGTTTCACTTCTGGTGATCTTCTTTTTCGCATCTATCCGGGCGCCGGCGGAGGAGCCGCCCCGCGCCCCAGAGGTTCGCGCCATCTGGGTTACCCGATGGGATTACCGAAGCGCTGCTGACATCAGGACGATCCTGGGCAATTGCAGATCTCTTGGGCTCAACCGCGTCTATTTCCAGGTGCGTGGAAGGTCGGATGCTTTTTACCGCTCCAACCTGGAGCCCTGGGCGGAGGAGCTCGGCGGCAGGGACCCGGGCTTCGATCCCCTTGCAGTCGCCATAGCCGAAGCTCGAAAACAAGCTCTAGAGCTGCACGCCTGGGCGAATGTCCTTGCCGGCTGGAAGGGGCCAAGCCCACCGAAGAATACGACCCATCTCTACCACGCCCATCCGAAATGGTTTCTGACAGATCGCTCGGGGAAGACCTGGCGGCTCTCCCACCACTACACGATGTTGAATCCCTGCAATTCAGCGGTCCGGCGGCACCTGGCCGAGGTCTTCGGAGATCTCGCCTCCCGCTACGAAATCGACGGAGTTCATCTCGACTACATTCGTTTTGTTTTTCCCGAGGCGGATAAACGCGACCAGGTTCCCTACGACAACGGAACGCTCCATATCTTCAGAAAAGAGACCACCGGATTCCCTAGCCGCTACCCCGATCGATGGAATGATTTTCGCCGGCGCGGGATCAACACGGTGGTCTACGTTATCAGCAGGCAGCTGAGAAAAGAACGCCCGGGCTGCAAAATCTCAGCTGCCGGTATACGTGACCTTCGAAGTCGG
>JAKUSY010000543.1 GCA_022451445.1 Planctomycetota bacterium | reverse complement strand
GACTGACCTTCCTGGAACGGCAGCCTGGAGTCGATCCGGGCCGCCTCGGCGTCTATGGGCATTCGATGGGAGGAAACCTGACCGTCTACGTGGCCGGAACAGACAGGCGAGTCAAGGCGGCAGTGCCCTCTGTCGGCGGCCAGGGATTCCGGACGATGAGGTGGAAGTTTCTGCCTGAGCAGAGGCGGCAGGTTCCGAATGGAGCTGTCGAGCTGTTCCGGGCGACGATCGGTTTTCAAGCCTATGCTTCACGCATCAGAGCTCCCCTGCTCTGGCTGGGTGCGACAAATGATTTCCACGGGATCATGGATGACACCTATCGCACAGGAGCGCTGATCCCGCATGCGGATGTGAGGTACTCCTTCGCGCCTCATCTCAACCACCGCTTCACACCTGCCTTCGCTGTCACGCGCCCGCTCTGGCTCGACCAGCACCTCAAGGGAGCCTTCACGTTCCCTCCGATGCCCGGGTCGCGGCTGTTCCTCGACGAGGTTCCGAGGTTCGTCGTGACACCATCCTCCTCTCAGCCGATCGAGAAGGTCGAGATCATGTATTCTGTCGATCCTGATCCGCGGGCCCGGTTCTGGCGGACCGCGAAGGGTGGGCGGGAAGGAGACTCCTGGTCGGCTGAGCTTCCGATTCTTTCCGTGGAGCAGCCGCTGTTCGCCTTTGCCAACATCCACTACCGGCTCGAAAAACCGGTGGAAGTCCAATTTGCGCGGCCCACATCAGTCTTTGCCATCAGCTCGATGCTCCACACGGCCGCGCCGGGGGAGCTGAGGGAGAAGGGAGCGCGGGCGACCGATAATCCCTCGCGCCTGGTCGATGATTTCTCCCGTGGGTTCCGGGACTGGTACCGATTGTCAGCCGACAATCCGCATCATTGGCAGCTCTGGACCCGCAAGATTGCAGATCCGAAGTGGCGGGGAGGGGCAGGTGAGCGGCTGACCTTCGAGGTGAAGACGGAAAAGCCTAACCGGCTGGTTGTCATCATCACTGAGAACTTCTTCAGGGGCTACCGGGGTAGCCGCAAGGGCGAGTCGGTCGCCGTTGTCGAGCTGCCGGGCGGGTCCGGATGGCATGAGGTCAGTCTCGCGGCGGGTGAGTTCATTCACCAGGAATCGAGCAAACGCCTGGAGTCCTGGGATGTCGCCGACCTGCTCGGTTTCAGGGCCTATTACGGAGATCGTGGAGGAGAGGTGCTCGGCAGCGTTCGCTGGGCGGGAGACCGGCCTGAATTCAGGAATCTGCGCTGGGTAAAACCCGGCAAGGATGGTTGAGGAGAAGGCGAGAACACAGGATACTGTCTCGACGGCATCTGGGCAGCCTCCGGCTGCAGTTAAGTTCATTGGAGAAAAAGGGTGGTATCCGAAACCTGCGATCTGAAAAAAGATTCACCGGGCGGCCTTGGAATGCCGGGTAGGCTCGGCGCCCTCGTGATTTTTATTCTGCCGTTCTCCTTCATGGCAGTGGCCAGGGCCGACTGGCCCGCCTGGCGGGGGGATGCTCGAAGGAGCGCCACCACCGATGAGGAGCTTCCGGAGGAGCTGTCGCTTCATTGGCGGCTGCAGCTTCCCCGGCTCGAGCCCGCCTGGCCGGACCAGGCCCGGCTCCAGTTCGACATCTGCTACCAGCCGATCGAGGCGGGAGGCAGGGTCTTCCTGGCCTCCTCCCTCCAGGACAGCGTGAGCGCCTACGGGCTTGAAGATGGGGCGCTGCTCTGGCGGTTCTTCGCTGATGGCCCGGTCCGTTTCGCTCCGTTCGCCGCGGCCGGAAGACTTTATTTCTGTTCTGATGATGGCTACCTCTATTGCCTCGATGCCGGGGAGGGCAAGCTTCTCTGGCGCTTTCGAGGCGGGCCATCCAGCAGGAAGGTGACCGGTAACGGCAGGGTCATTTCCAGCTGGCCCGCTCGCGGAGCTCCCGTGGTGAAAGACGGCAGGGTCTACTTTGGCGCCAGCATCTGGCCCTTCATGGGAACCTATGTCCACTGCCTCGATGCCGTCACCGGGAGGCGGCTCTGGACAAACGATACCGGCGGGGCGCTTTACCTCAACCAGCCCCACAACAGCCCGGCCTTCGGCGGGCTTGCGCCGCAGGGCTACCTCGTGGCCGTCGGCGACAGCCTGCTGGTCCCCAATGGCAGGGCTGTTCCCGCCTGCCTGGACAGGAGCACCGGACGCCTGCTCTACTACAACCTCGCCAAGAACGCCAAGAAAGAGTCCTACCACGTAGCGGCCACCGGTAGCGCCTTCATGAATTCCGGTTTGCTGTACAACCTCAGCGCAGGCGAGCGAATCAAAGGTGTCCTCGGGCAGGATACGGCCCTGGATTCCGGAGCTGTCTATTCCTCGGTCATCGAAAAGGGCAAGGAGGAGACCTTCCTGCGATTGAAGGCGATGCGTCTTGGCAAGAGGATTCGTTTTGACCGGAACAACTTTCACGTGACCTGGTCCGATGAGAGCAGGGGCGCGAGCTACGAGGCATCCATAAGGGGAGGCAAGGTAGAGGAACTGCGCAAGCGGGTAAAGGATGGTGCCGGCGAAGTCCTCGAGAGCATCAGCTATGTGATGCCGAATAAATACAAGGCCCGGGATGCGAAAATTGTCGAGGCCGGGGTGCTGAGCTATAAGGACGCTCTCGTACCAACGAAACGCCTTGACGATCCCTCGGCGAAGCCCGTCGAGACGATCTGCAGGACAGCCTTCTATCTTATTCCATCGAACTGGACCTGTGCGGCG
>JAKUSY010000542.1 GCA_022451445.1 Planctomycetota bacterium | reverse complement strand
CCCGGACTCCCAGGGTGGCCAGGCGACGCATCTCATTCTCCAGTTCACGCACATTGCCGGGCCAATGGTACCGGGCCAGCCTCTCGATGGCTCCCTCGGCGAATTTCGGGGCCTGCAGCTCCCCGTCATGGCGGCGGAAGAGAATGTCGGCGAGCACGGGAATATCCTCCCAGCGCTCCCTGAGAGGGGGAAGATCGAGCTGGAGTCCCTTGATCCTGTAGTAGAGGTCCTGGCGGAAGCTGCCCTTCCTGACCAGCCGCTCCAGGTCCACCCGGGCGGCGGCGATCACCCGTATATCCACCACCAGGGTTCGCTTGCCTCCTAGCGGGCGCACCCTGCCATCCTCGAACACGCGCAGCAGGCGGGTCTGCATGTCGAGGCTCATGTCCTCGATGTTGTCGATGAAGAAGGTGCCTCCATCGGCCTGGGAAAGCAGCCCCTCCCTCTCCACATCGGCCCCGGTAAAGGCTCCCTTGTCATGCCCCATGAGCTCGCTTTCGATAAGGGTATCGGGAATCGTTCCACAGCTGAGGGTGATGAAGGGCTCGTCAACCCGCGCCGAAGCCTGGTGGATAGCGCTCGCCAGGAGTGTCTTGCCGGTGCCCAACTCTCCGTAGATCAGAATGGGGATACTCGAGTTGTTGACCCCCTTGATCGTGTCAAAAAGATCCAGCATGTCCGGATTCGCCGAGTCGAAGCCGAAGAACTCATTCAGCTCGCGGGCGAATTCCCTTCGGGTTTTCACGGCGGCTTCAGCTCCCCCGGGAGCGCCGGGCGCCGGCCCAGCCCCGGGCTGGTCGCCGAACGCCCCATGGCCGCGAAGACTGCGGAGACTGGAGGACTGCTCGCGAAGAGCGACCGCGACACTGCAGAGAGAGGCCCACCCGGGGAGGACATCCTCCTGCGCGGCGGGAGCCTCGAGAGTGATAAAGCGGTGATCGATATAGACGCCGCCGATAATCTCATCCCCCGAGAGAAGCGGACAGATGCGGATGGAGAGCGGCGATTTCAGCCCCTCTTTCGAATCCTCGGTTCGGTAGCGCCTGTCGGTCCGGGCATCATCCACAGCCCATCCCTCGCCCGCGCTCAGCATCCTGCTGATGGCGAAGTGGCTCATCCTCTTCAGCGGCTCCGGGATATCCTCGCTGTCCCTGTTGCGGGCGGCGAGAACATGAAATCCACCGGGCTTGCCGAGCAGGAACAGGAAGGCCCGCTCCGCGTTGGTGTCGGCGAGCACCGAGTCGAGAATATCCACGAGCATTCTACGCCCCGGCTCGCCGGCGCTGAGCCCCGCGAGAGCTCTCAAGAAACGATCGTCGGATTTACCTTCTTCCCTGGACATATCGTCATCCTACCACCCACGGGGTCGTCGGGGGCGTTCTTCCCCGCGACACGCTCGAACCCGGGCCGTGCCTCGGCACGAGAAGCCCTCAGCCACCGATGATCTTCCTCGAGAGCACCTCGGCAAAACCCATATTCCCGACTCTCAGCAGCGTGATGCGTCTGCCGGAGTCCTGGACCTCCACCTTCGCGGCCCCATCGAGAGGCCTTCCATCAGCCACCAGCCGCATGCCGCGCTTGGGCAGGTCCTCGGCCTCGAAGAGCAGGGAACGATCGAGTGGAACAGCGAGCGAGAACCTGACAGAGCTGAAGGGAACAGCCTGATGAGGGTAGAGCGGCGTGACCACCATGGCCGCCAGGTCTGGATGCACAGCGGGTCCCCCAGCGGCGAGATTGTAAGCCGTAGAACCAGCGGCGGTCGCCACCACGAAACCATCCCCGGCGAATTTATTGAAGAGCACCCCGTCGAGAAAGACACTGAAGCGAACGCTCTGGCGCGTCTGCCTCTCCAGGAGCACGTCATTGAAGGCGAACAGCTCCCGCTTCCCGCCATCTTCGAGCTGGGCGTTAACCTTCAGAGCCGGATGCTTGTCGGCCTTGTAATTGCCCGAGGAGAGCACCTCCACCACATCATCGAGACAGGACTGGGGGTTCATGTGAAACCCGACCGTACCGAAATTCACCCCGAAGATGGGCTGGGAAGGGAAATCATGGCGATGGAGACACTCCATGAGAAAGCCATCACCGCCAAGCACCACCAGGAGCTGGGCGCCGTCTTCAGGGGTCCCGGGTTCATCGACGAGTTCGTAGCCATTCTCCCGGAGATCCTTCTCGAGCCGCTGAACGCTCTCGGAGCACTCGGGCGCATCGGTATTGGCCAGGCAGCAGATTCTCGAAAGCTCCGGGATCGTCATGAGGTCACCCTGGCGCTTTCCCTGGCGGCAAAAAAGAGCCACTCCGAGAGCTCGTCCTTTTGACGGCCGTCGAGGACCTTGTAGCTCCTGCCCGCCGCCTCGGCGCTCTCCCGGCGATCCCGGTCGCTTCGAAAGCGCTTGTAGCTGATCTCCCGGAAGCCGCTGTCGAAATCGTAGGCTCGCGAACCCGTGAAGCGAGCGAGGATGACTCCAATCTCCTCCCTGGTGAGCAAGCCCTCCTCGTTGTAGCTGATCACCACGTTCGTGGCCTTCGTCGACAGCACCAGGTCGAGCATCGCCGAGAAGACATCCCCCACAGCGCCGGCGCCATTGGCGATCTTCGTCCTCCGGCGGCCCTTGCGTACGCAATAGGCCGACTTGAGATGGCCGTAAGGCCTGAGCCCGGTCTTTCCGTAGAGGGATGCCTCAAACTCTCCCAGGTCATCGTAGAGATGGTATTCGGCCAGGATGTCCAGCACATGGTAAT
>JAKUSY010000541.1 GCA_022451445.1 Planctomycetota bacterium | reverse complement strand
TCCCAGCCCCAATCCGGCGCAACAGGCGAGGATCACCAGCGTCGCCAGAAAACCCTCGGTCAACATCGAGCCGTTGCCGACGAACTGGGCATCGGTTTCGCTGTTGAGCTGCGTGCTGGAGGTGCCGCTGGAGACCAGGCAGTGAAAACCGCTGATGGCGCCGCAGGCGATGGTCACGAAGAGGAACGGGAAGATCATCGGCGCGCCCTCGGGAGCCCACTCAACCGCCGGAGCGACAATCTCGAGCGCCGGCCGCGCCCCCTCTACAGGAGCCCCGCCGAAAAGCGCCGCCGCGAAGAGGCCGACGACAACCAGCCCGAGCGCGGTCAGCAGTTGCAGGCTGTTGATGTAATCGCGCGGCTGCAGCAGGGTCCAGACCGGCAGCACCGAGGCCACGTAGGAATAGAGCAGCAGGATCACCACCCAGGTCATCACCGGGAGGCTGCTGAGCCAGGCGTTCAGTTCACCCAGCAGCCCGGCTCCGCCGTAAATTACCGTGAGATACATACAGCCAAGCGCCAGCAGCGATGGCACCAGCAGGTCCACTCCCTTTCGGTGCAGGACAACGCCGATCACCACGGCGATCGGGATTTGCACCAGGCAGGGGAAGATCGTTTCGGGGTACTTGTTGAAAACCGCGGCGATGACCAGGCCGATGATGGCTAGGACTATGGTCAGGGCGAGGAACAGGATCAACAGGAAGAGCAGCCGCACGCGGGGGTTCAGCACCCGCCCGGCGATCTCTCCCACCGTCTGCCCCCGGTTTCGCAGGCTCACCACCAGGGCGCCGAAATCGTGCACTGCGCCGATGAGGATCGAGCCCACCAGCACCCAGATCAGCGCCGGCAGCCAGCCCCACATGACCGCGATCGCCGGCCCGACGATCGGCCCGGTCCCCGCGATCGAGGTGAAGTGGTGGCCGAAGACTATGGTCTTCTTCGTCGGTACGTAGTCCACATCA
This sequence comes from Planctomycetota bacterium, assembly GCA_022451445.1. Lineage (GTDB taxonomy): Bacteria > Planctomycetota > UBA8108 > UBA8108 > UBA8108 > UBA8108. The sequence goes on along the minus strand of JAKUSY010000541.1, from coordinate 1,799 downwards.
TCATTGAGCTCGATGCTCGGCACGGTCGCCTCCGGGTCGAGCTTGAAGATCCTGCGCGCGAGCCAGCGACCGTAGGTATGGTAGGCGACGAGGTAGAGAACAAGGGCGCCGAGGGCGATCAGCAGGGTGGACATCTCAGACACTCCGTGGAATCAGGCCTTCTAAGAGCGACAGATGATAACAGAACCCGCCGGAGGCTTGAACGGAAGATTCAATCCGCCTCTTTGCGCCAGGCATCTTTTCCAAGCAGCAGGATGCTCGCCACCAATCCGACGATGAGACCGAGCTCGGTGGAGTGGGTGGCGATCATCGCGCCCGTCAGTACCGTCAGGCCGATCTCAACCCGGTTCCTGGGGATGGCGAGCGCCACATAGGAGCAGGCGAAACCGGTCAAGAGCAAAGTCAGGGAAAGGGCCACGCCGAGCACCGGCTGGTAGAGAAGGACCAGCGGTTTACAGAAGAGCAGGAGCGGAACACCGAAGAGGTAATAGCTGGAGATTCCATCGAAGATGGAGCGCATCGCTTCACGCCCGCGCCGGTAGCGTTCCGTCACGACCACCATGGCGCCCGTCCACAGAGGTCCCTGGAGAGGGAAGAAGGGCCCGCAAATCCCGGCCTGGACCAGGTTGCGGATCCCGAGAGAAAGATGGGTGCGGTGTTCATCGAGGTCGATTTTCTCATCCGGTCGCTGGGCGCTGGCGGATTTCAGGATGGCGGTACCCGTTACGATATCGCCGAAGCCGATCACGTAGGCGGCCAGAGCGAGCGGCAAAGCAGCGAGGAAGACCTCGATATCCAGGTTCTGGATCGTGAAAATAAATTCGCCACTGGCCGGATCAAAAAACAGCGCCTTGAACTTGTCATAGCTCACCTCCGAAACAAATGGACCGACAACCATCGCGAGGATGAACCCGGGCGCCATCCCGAGCCCCCCAAGGACGGCGAGCCAGCCAAAGCGGGCTTTCAATTTCTCCAGCGGCTGCGAAAACAGCAGCAGGAGCGTCACACCCGTGGCCAGTGTGATGCAGACGGGATATTGAAGCACTCTTGGCGTAGCTTCCCCCTTTGAGCTGAATTCGCCCACGATGGCACTCAATCCCGCGCCGAAAATAATCCCTGACTTGAGCGGCAGGGGCACCCAGCGAATGAACAGGGCGCCGAGCCGGGTAATGCCGAGCAGGAAAAAGATCGAGCCCGTGGCGATCACCACGGCGGTGACAAACGCGATACGCTCGGAAACCACATCGACTTCCATAGCGGCGGCAAGGACCAGCGGCAGAGCGGGTGTTATCCAGCCGGGACAGAACGGGTCACCAAAGAGAAAGAAGGCCGAGCACAGGATCACCGCCTGGACTATGCAGAGGCTCACGGCAATGTCGAAGCTCATGCCGAAGGCGCTCATGAAGATCGGCACCACGGCGAGACCGGTGGCACCCGCCACCACGAGATTCTGCACCAGCTCGGGCCACTCGGCCCGGGTATGGACAAAGGGAATCCGGGCGGTGAAGGGTCCCCACCTGATGCCCGGGGCGGCGGAGGGATGCTCGGGCGGTGTGTAGGAATCTTCGGACATGGAGCGGCTCCTGCTCGTTGTACGAGCACAGCCTCCACATCGGCGGAATCACATCAAGCGGAAAGACCGGGGGGCTCTCACTCCTGCTCGATTCGATGGACCTTGCCGGCCTCCAGTCCCCTGAGCAACTGGGCCTTCCTGTCGCCGGGCCAGAGGATGCGGATCTCATCAGCCCGCTTCGCGGCGCCGAGGCCGAAGGTCAGGGCCGTCTCCACCTGCGACAGGT
>JAKUSY010000540.1 GCA_022451445.1 Planctomycetota bacterium | reverse complement strand
CGTCGTGCGCAGGAAGAGGCGGGTGCGAAGCTCCCAGCGAACCACGTTGGCCCACTGGTTGATCAGGATCGGCAGATCCCTGTAGGACTGGACCCACTTGGAATAGGTCGCACCTATGATCGTCTCACTCGTGGGCCTGACAATCAGCGGCTCCTCGAGTTCGCCGGCCGGCTTCAGGCCGCCCTCGGGATCCGGCTCGAGACGATGATGGGTAACTACCGCGCACTCCTTCGCGAAACCCTCGACGTGCTCAGCCTCCCTCTCGAGGTAGCTCATCGGGATGAAGAGAGGGAAGTAGGCGTTCTCGTGCCCGGTATCCTTGAACATCCCGTCGAGAACAGCCTGTATGTTTTCCCAGATGGAATAACCCCACGGCTTGATGACCATGCAGCCCCGCACCGGCGACACCTCGGCAAGGTCCGCGGCCCTGATGACCTGCTGATACCATTCCGGGTAGTCCTCGGACCGTATCGGAGTGATGGCGTTCTGCTGTTTCTTAGCCATTCTTCTGGCCCCCGCGGCTGCCCCCGTGATTCATTATCAAAGCGACCTGGACCGAAATAACCCGAGGTCCCGGCATCTCGCGACCCGACTGCGACCGCTGAGTCCGCACCTTCAAGGAATGACCCCGATCAGCTTTCGCTGGGAGCGGATTTTTTCTTCCCCTTGGAAGGCTTGATAATTCCAGCCTTCACCAGGGTCGCGTAGGCCCCGTTCTTGGTAACCGTACGCAAGGCCCGGGTAGAGAGACGAACACGCACCCTCCGGTTGATTTCGGGAACCCAGATGCTCTTCCACTGCAGATTGACCTTGAACTGGCGTTTGGTTTTGCCAGTGGTTCTCAATCCGACTCCACCCTTGGCCTTGGGTACACCCCTGCGGGCGTATTTATGGCCGGATGCAGTCTTTTTACCTGTTACCTGACAGACGCGACTCATGGTCGTCACTCCCGCTGTCTCAACTGTTGAAGAATCGCCCCTTGTACTTCATGAGACCAGATGATGCAAGGATTTACGGCTTTTCAGAGGAGCCTTCAAGAGCCCTTTAGAGGACTTCTGAGGCCCCTGGGAAACCCCGGGGCGTTGCCTTCCCCCTCCCCCCGCTAAAGTACCTTGGAATTCAAGACTTAGCGGACGGGAGAGATCATCCGAAAAAATAAGCTGTGTTGTCAACCGGCTCCTGTTACGTCGGAATCGAAGACCCTGACATTCTTCCAGTTCTCTTTCTGCTCCTCGATAAAGCTCAAATGCTCAGGGGCTGCCTGGTAAGCATCGTGGCTTGCCCTGTGGTCAAAGACCACATGCAGCGCGACATCGAAATCCCTGTCATTCACCTCCCGCTCGAGATCGGGATTCAGCCTGCCTGCGGCAAAAAAGACCACGCCGGGATGATCGCAGAGATATTCTTTGCAGGCGCCGACCAGTCCCTCGGCCGCCTCGGACGAATTGTCAGTAAGAGCGAAGTAGACGTTGTGCGCAAGCATGGGGAGCTCCAATCCAGGTATCCTGTTCATTCGGGAAACGGAAACTTAAACGAGCGGGGCCATCGAATGCAACAACCAGCCCGGGGATCCTTCCAAAACCCGGAGCCGCTCCGCTATGATTTGAAGAGTTCGAAGCCAATATTTCCAACCCGGTTGAATATGCAGATCAGCGCCTGGCTCACACATCCCGAGATCCCCTGCTTCAATTTCTCGAGAGCCCATGCGGAGCTCATAGAAAAATCCATCGAGGGAGCCGAGGTGCGAATCTGCCTGAGCCGGGAGGAGTTTATCGAATCCCTCGCGCGAAGCCAGGTCGTGCTGGTCTGGACATTCCTGCAGGAATGGTTCGCGCAGGCCCCGGAGCTCAGGTGGATCGTGACCCCGGCGGCGGGGCGAGACTACTTCCAGGTCAAGGCGCCGGAGGGCATCGAGATCGACTACTGCAGCTTCCATGGAGAGCTCATCGCCGAAACAGTCATCGCGATGCTGCTCTCTCATTGCCGCGGCCTGCGCGAGACGGAGCTGCTGCGAGCCGATAGCTCCTGGCCCAGGAAAGAGCTGGCCCCGAAGCTCACGCCCCTGCGAGGCTCTCCCCTGGGCATCCTCGGCTTTGGAAATATAGGCACCTGGATCGCGAAGCTCGCCAAGCCCTTCGGCGTGCGGATAACCGGGATCCGCACAGAGCCGGGTCCCTCTCCGAGCTTCTTCGAGGATGGCGACAGGGTCCTGGGGATAGAGAGCCTGGATGAAATCCTCCCCGGAACCGATCATCTCGTGCTTGCCCTCCCAGCAGGAACCGGCACCAACGACATCATCGATGCCCGCCGCCTGGGGCTCCTTCCGAATCACGCCACCATCTCAAACGTCGGCAGGGGAAACGCCATAGCTGAAGGGGCGCTGGCCGAGGCGCTCGACGACGGGAGGCTGGCAGCCGCCTGGCTCGATGTCTTTCACAAAGAACCCCTCGAGGAGGACTCCCCCCTGCGCTCCTGCCGCAACGCCTTCCTCATGCCTCATTGCGCCGCTGTTTCACCCAACTACCTGGAGCTCTTCTGCAGAGAGTTCATCGAAAAATCCAGCACATCCGGCGCGCTGGGCTGATCCCCTTCCACCCCGGACGCGCCTTCAGGCGAGGAGCCCCCTGACCACCTTGCCATGGACATCGGTGAGGCGGAAATCGCGCCCCTGGAAACGATGGACCAGGCGTTTGTGATCGACGCCGAGGCAATGGAGGATAGTGGCGTGCAGGTCGTGCACATGGACCTTGTTCTCCGCGGCGAAGT
>JAKUSY010000054.1 GCA_022451445.1 Planctomycetota bacterium | reverse complement strand
GGGCGGTTCCGTAGCTGAAAAGACGCCCGTCGCCTTGATCTAGTTGCCGACGTAATTCACCCTCGCGGGATCCTCGGCGGTATAGCCCCGTCCGCCCTGGTAGATCACGTTGTTGCGGAAATCAAAGAGGATCGACCCTTCGCCGTAGGTGCCGGGCCTTGGAGAGCGGCTCCGATGATGGGCGTAGAGGTTGTGGTGGAAGCTGATGTTGCCGTTGGTGCGAACGAGGGAACCGTAGCCATGGGGGCCCTTTTTGTGGAAGCTGTCATTCAGGCTCTCGCTGATGATGCACCACTGCACGGTGACGTTTGTGATGCCGGGGCCGGAGACCGAGAGCGTCTCGTCGATGGACCAGCTTGCCGAGCAATGGTCGATGATGACATCGCGGCTGCCGGAGTTGATGGCGATAGAATCAGTTTCCTTCTTCATGGTGTCGCCGGGACGTACGCGCAGGTAGCGGATCACCACGTCATGGGTCCTGATGTCGAGACCGTAGTTCCTGAGGCAGATGCCTCCGCCTGGCGCTGTCTGGCCCGCGATCGTGATGTAGGGCTCCGAGATTCTCAGCGCTTTCTCGAGCACGATGGTGCCCGCTACGTCGAAGACGATGGTCCTGGGTCCCTTCGCTTCGCAGGCCGCTCTGAGGCTGTCCGCGACGGCCTTTTTCTTTCCGCCGGGGTAGTCTTCGAGGGTCGTAACGACGAAGACCTTTCCGCCGCGGCCGCCTTTCGCTCCGGCGCCGAATCCTTCGGCGCCGGGGAAGGCCGGAAGGTCCGCCGCGTTAACGGGGAGGCAGCTCAGCAGCGGAAGAATGATTCCGAGGAGCAGGCCTGGCCGTGTGGTTTTTCCGAGAAACTCGGTTCCCATGGAAGCTCTTTTATTGCGTGCGGGGAGACACCCTGTAACCGGTTCTTTGTACCCCGAGGATCCGGATGGGTCAACACGCGCCGGATTGGATCGCTTGGGGTTTGTCCGGTTTACATGATCTGGGTTAAAATATGACCTCGTTCATTCGCCCGTGGTGGGCCGAATTGTCTGAATACCTTCGCCCTGGATCTTTCCACCTGCCCCGCGCCTTCACGGGAGGGGGCCGACTTTCCTGGAGATGAACATCGTGATATTTAAGATTCGTACGATTCTCTGTATGTGCCTGGCATTCACCTTCTTCTCGCTGGCGTTCGCCCCAGCCTTCGCGGCGGCTGCGGAGAAGACCGTTGTCTTCGTCGCCGGGCGTGACAGCCACGGCTTTGGATCCCACGAGCATGGCGGCGGCTGTCGTTATCTTGCCGCCACCCTCGAGAAGGGCCTGCCGGGTATCAAGACCAGGGTCCATGCCGGTGGCTGGCCGAAGGATTCGTCGATCTTTGACGGGGCCGCGGCTGTTGTGCTCTACATGGATGGAGGCGGGGGACATCCCGTCAACCGGCATCTCGAAGAGGTCGACAAGCTCATGAAGAAGGGCGTCGGCCTCGTCTGCATTCACTACGCGGTAGAGGTTCCCAAGGGAAAATCCGGGAACTTCTTCCTCGACTGGACCGGAGGCTATTTCGAGGCCCACTGGTCGGTCAACCCGCATTGGATCGCCGAGTTCAAAAAGCTTCCGAATCATCCCATCACCAGCGGTGTGAAGCCCTTCAAGATCAACGACGAGTGGTATTTTCACATGCGCTTCCGGGACAAGCTCGAGGGGGTCACCCCGATCCTCAGCGCCGTGGCGCCTGAGAGCACCATGCGCCGGCGCAATGGAGCCCACAGCGGCAACGCAGCCGTTCGCGCCTCTGTGGCGAAGGGAGATCTCCAGCATGTCGCCTGGGCGCGTGAGCGTCCCGACGGAGGCCGCGGCTTCGGCTTCACCGGCGGTCATGTTCACTGGAATTGGGGAGATGAGAATTTCCGCAAGCTGGTCCTCAACGCAATTGCCTGGGTCGCGAAGGCGGAGGTGCCCGGCGCCGGGGTTCCCTCGACCAATCCCAGCAAGGATGATCTGATCGCGGCGATCAAGGGCAAGAAGGTCTCAAAGAAGGCCGGCAAGCTGGCCCCCGGGAAGCCCGGCGTAAAGCCTGTCTTCAAGAGCCCGGTAGTGACCTCCCGGACTCCAGGCTGTTCGGTCAAGGTCGATGTCGATATCCGGGGAGCCAGGGAGCTCTACCTTGTAGCCTCCGATAGCGGCAACGGCTATAGCTGTGATTGGGCGGATTGGGGAGAGGCCCGCCTGGTGGGTCCAAAGGGAGAGAAGAAGCTCACGGATCTGAAATGGAGCTCAGCGTCCAGCGGCTATGGAAACGTCAAGGTCAACGCCAATTGCAACGGCCAGGCCATGCGGATGGGAGACAGGGACGTTCCCTACGGTCTCGGCACGCATGCCAACTCAGCGATCGCCTACAAATTGCCCCCGGGCTACGAGCGCTTCAGGGCCCGGGCCGGCCTTGACAACGGCGGCACCGACCAGGGAGCCTGCGGCAACGACAGCTCGGTTCAGTTCCTGGTCTATACCGGGAATCCCGGTTCAGCCGTGCTGACCTCGATAGGCGGTGGTGGAGGCGGTGCCGACAGCCGTGAACCGGGAGATGCCCTTGCCGGGCTCGACGTACACGCCGACCTCGACGCCACGCTTTTCGCCTCGGAGCCGACAATCGTCAGTCCGACCAACCTCGATATCGACCATCGCGGCCGGGTCTGGATCTGCGAGGTCGTCAACTACCGGCGCAACAACGGCCGGCGCCCCGAGGGCGACAGGATCGTGATCCTCGAGGACACCAATGGCGATGGTGTCAGCGACAAGTCGAAGGTCTTCTACCAGGGACGCGATATCGACTCCGCGATGGGCATCGTGGTGCTCGGCAATAAGGTGATCGTGTCCTGCGCTCCCAATGTCTTCGTCTTCCACGATGACGATGGCGATGACAAGGCCGACCGCAAGGAGGTGCTCTTCTCCAAGACGGGCCAGCCCCAGCACGACCACTCGGCTCACTCGATCGTCTTCGGGCCGGATGGCAAGTTCTACTGGAACTTCGGCAATACCGGCCGGCATGTACACGATGCGAAGGGGACCATCATCACCGATATCGATGGTAAAGAGGTTCGCGACAACGGTAAGCCTTACTTCGGCGGCATGGTCTTCCGCTGCAATGCCGATGGCAGCGAGTTCGAGGTTCTCGGCCATAACTTCCGCAACAACTACGAGGCTACGGTTGATTCGCTTGGGGCCGTCTGGCAGTCCGACAATGATGATGACGGCAACCGGGGCGTTCGCATCAACTACGTCATGGAGTTCGGCAACTACGGCTATCGTGATGAGATGACCGGGGCGGGCTGGAAAAGTAACCGGGTCGGGATCGAGAAAGAGATCCCCAGGCGTCACTGGCACCTGAACGATCCCGGCGTGGTGCCGAATCTTCTGCAGACCGGCGCTGGCTCACCGACGGGCATCACCGTCTACGAGGGTCGCCTTCTGCCCAAGATTTTCTGGGACCAGGTGATCCACTGCGATGCCGGGCCCAATGTTTGCCGTGCCTACCCGGTAAAGAAGTCCGGCGCGGGTTATGATGCCGAGTCGGTCGACATTCTCAAGGGCAGCCGGGACCGCTGGTTTCGTCCCGCCGATGTCTCTGTCGCTCCTGACGGCTCGCTCTTTGTTACCGACTGGTATGATCCGGGCGTTGGGGGTCACGGAATGCGGGATCTCGGCCGAGGCAGGATCTTCCGGGTCGCTCCTCCAGGCGTCAAGTACAAGGTGCCCACCTTCGATTTCAAGACGGCGGAGGGCGCTGTCGAAGCGCTCAAGAATCCCAACTACGCGGTCAGGTACCTGGCGTGGACGGCCCTCCATGATATGGGGACGAAGGCGGAGAAGGCCCTGTTGGGCCTCTACGGCTCGGAGAATGTTCGCCACCGCGCCCGGGCGCTCTGGCTGCTCGGTAAGATCGAGGGCCGCGGCGCGCACTATGTCGAGCTTGCCGCGGGCGACAGGGAAGAAGACATCCGCGTCGTCGCGATCCGCCTCGCCCGGCACCTCAAGCAGGACACCATTCCCCTGGTCGCGAAGTTGGCATCCGATTCCTCGGCGCCGGTGCGCAGAGAGTGCGCGATCGCATTGCGCCGTGAAAAGTCAGACAAGGCCCCGGCGCTCTGGGCGCAGCTCGCCGCCGCGCACGATGGCAAGGACCGCTGGTACCTCGAAGCCCTGGGCATCAGCGCCGCAGCTCGCTGGGATGAGTACCTGGGCGCGTTTCTGAAGAAGTATTCGGGTTCGTCGCTTCCTGCCGCGGCGCGAAATGATGTCATCTGGCGTTCACGCGCCAAGACGACTCCGGATCAGCTCGCCAGCATCCTGGGCGGCAAGCTGGAAAAATCCGAGGTTCCGCGTTACCTGCGCGCCTTTGATTTCCTCAAGGGGCCGGAGAAGGACGGGGCGCTGATCGCCCTCGCCTTCGGCGCCGGGAAAGATGCCGATCCCGCCAGGCTGCTGGTGGCGCAGGAAGCGTTGAAGCGGCTGGGCAACTTCGATCCGAAGAAGGATGCGAAGTATTCCAAGGCTCTCGATGGACTGCTCGAGAGATCGAAGGGCACTCCGCAATTTGTTGACCTGGTCAACCGTTTCAACATCAGCGCGAAATATCCTGATCTGCTCGACATGGCCATCGCTGACCCGGCCGGCCAGGCTGGAGTCGACGCGATACGCATCCTCCTGGGGAAGAACGCGACGGAGCTGGTCACCAAGGCGCTTGCTGGAGATGAGAAGAGGGTCGCTGGCATCGTCGAGGTGCTTGCCAATTCAGGCGAGAATCGCGCGGCCGGCATCCTGGCCTCGGTGGTCAAGGATGACGACAGGAGCGTTGAGCTGCGTCGAAAGGCGGTCAAGGGCCTGGCCCGGAGCCAGAACGGAGGCCGCGAGCTGATCAGGATGGCCCAGAAAGATGAGCTGGAGGCGGGCCTGCGTACCGCCGCGGCCCTCGACCTGCACCGCTCCCGTGCCAAGGATGTGCGCTCGGCCGCCGCGAAGCTTTTTCCCCTGCCGAAAACGAAGAGTAACCGGTCGCTTCCCTCGATCGCCAAGCTTCTCGGGGCCCGCGGAAACGTGGAGCGCGGAGCCGCGGTCTTTGCCAAGACCGGGACCTGCGCCAACTGCCATAAGGTCAACGGCGCGGGCAAGGAGGTGGGCCCGGACATGTCCGAGATCGGCGGCAAGCTGACCCGCGAGGCTCTGTTCGAATCCATCCTCTTCCCGAACGCGGCGATCAGCCACAACTTCGAGACCTACGTCGTGGTTCTCAAGAACGGTGAAACCCACAGCGGCATCCTGCTCAGCCAGACGGCCGCGGAGGTCGTGATCAAGGGCGCTGACGCGCTCAGCAGGAAGTTTCCGAAGGCCCAGGTCCTGGCGCTGAAGAAGGACAAGCTGTCGATGATGCCGGCTGATCTTCAGAAGCAGATGAGCGCGCAGGAGCTCGTCGATGTCGTGGCCTATATGACGACCCTGAAGAAGGCGAAGAAATAAGCCGGCCTAGTTGCCGAGCAATTTATTGAAGGTCGCCAGCTGCGGATCGGCGGTGTCCTTCATATGCTCGGCCAGCTGCCTGCGGAAGCTCTCGACCCGCTCCTTGTGCGCCGGGTCACCGATGAGGTTGTGAAGCGCATCGGGGTCCTTCTCGTAGTCGTAGAGCTCCTCGGGCACACGGTAGAGGAAGAGCTTGACCCGCTCGGCGATGGAGCTGTTGTTTTGCGCAGCCGCCTTCATCGCCGCCATGGTCAGGCCGTTCTGGGATTCGTTTTTGAACACTGTCTTGCCATCGGCCCAGCCGTTGTAGATGTAGCCCCAGCGGTGGGTGAGCAGCGAGCGCATCGGGTAGTCGCGTTTGCCGGCGGTGCGGTGGAAGTGGGTGAAGATCCGGTCGCGCCCGGATTGCTCTTTACCGCTGAGGAGAGGCCGGAAAGAGCGGCCATCCATCCCCTCACGGGGCGGCAGACCCAGGAGGTCGAGAACGGTGGGGGTGAGGTCGATTCCGCTCACCATGTTCCGGCGGTCGACGGAGCCAGGTTTCGTCACGCCGGGCAGGCGGACGATCCAGGGCGTACGGGTCGAGTGGTAGTAGCAGTTGGTCTTGGCGAAGGGCAGGGGCATGCCGTGGTCGGAGAGGAACATGACCAGGGTATTGCCGGCGAGCCCGGCCTTGTCGAGCTCTTTGAGGACAGCTCCCGTGATGCGGTCGGCCCGGCGCACCGAGGTGTAGTACTGGGCCATCTCGGTCTTGATCTTATCCAGCGGAGGGAGGAAACCCGGCACCGGGATATCCCCGGGCTTGTAGGGGTTCTTCACCACCGGAAAATTCGCCACCTTGTTTTTTTTCTTCGGGTTGGCTTTTTTTCGCGCGGTCCCCTGCTTGCTGTTCGCAAAGGGGCGATGCGGGGATTGCGAGTTGGCCATCAGGAAGAAGGGCTTGCCGGCGGCTTTTGCCGCCGCGAAGAACTTTCCTGAATGTTCGGCGAAAAGAACCGGGTCGCGGCCGACACCCAGCTCACGAGCCTGGAGCACGAGATCCCAGCTCTCCCCCCGGCTGGGAACAACGTGGGGAACCTTGGCCAGGATGCCTGTATGGTAGCCCGCCTTTTTCAGCGCCTCGAGCAGGGTCGGCACTCCCGGGTTGATCTTCTGGAAGCCCAGGGCGCCGCTTCGATGCGGATAGCGCCCGGTCATCCAGACCGCGCGAGTCGGCATGCAGACGGCGATGGTGACGTGGGCATGGTTGAAGAGCAGGCCCTGGGAGGCGAGGTGATCGATATTGGGTGAGATCCCGGCGACCTTGCAGCCGTTAACCCCGAGCGAGTCCCAGTTCATGTCATCGACGGTGATGAGGAGGAAATTGAGACGGGGGTTCTTCTCATCGATGCCGTGCAGGGTGGCGCAGATGAGCAGGAGAAGACCGGGCAGTACGGCCCACGACAGGATACGTTTGTTTTTCAGCATGGAGAGATTCTAAGTAGCTGGGGTGCTGTGAACCATCGAAAAGCGTTTTGTCTCCAACCCCGGGCGGCGCTGCGGTATGGACAGGAGGGCGTCGTTTCTCTAGACTGTTTTCCCTCCGGAAAACCCAGCGGGAGGCGAAATCGATGAATGAAGCGGCGAGCGAAAACTCGAAAACCGGCGGGCTTCTCGGCGCCATCGAGCGTCTTGGCAACAAGCTGCCCGACCCGGCGGTCCTCTTCATCATCGCCATGCTTCTTACCTGGCTGGTCTCCTGGTGGCTCGGGGGTCATGAATTTGAGATCCCGAAAAAGGGCGGGCCCGAAACCCAGCAGATTGCCAACCAGCTCACCGGCGCGGCCCTGGTCCAGTTTCTTATGGACATGGTGCACACCTTCACGAGCTTCCATCCGCTGGGGGGGGTTCTCGTCGCCCTGCTCGGTGTCGGCGTCGCTGAGAAGTCGGGGTTCATCGACGCGGTGATCAAGGCGCTCCTGGGCATCACGCCTGAGGTACTGCTGACACCGATGCTGATCCTGGTTGGCATCATCAGTCATAGCGCGGCGGATGCCGGCTATGTCCTGGTGATTCCGCTCGGGGGAGTGATCTTCTATGCCGCCGGGCGCCATCCGCTTGCCGGGATCGCCGCGGCCTTCGCCGGGGTCTCGGGCGGGTTCAGCGCTAATTTCATTCCTTCGGGTCTCGATCCCCTGCTGCAGGGGATTACCCAGGAGGGGGCGCAGATCCTCGATGCCAGCCGGGAGGTCAACCCGCTCTGCAATTACTGGTTCACCACCGCCTCGAGTATCCTGATCGTTCTGGTCGGCTGGTATATCACCGACAGGATGATTGAACCTCGGCTCCAGGCTACCGAGGTCGATGGAGACCCTGATGACATGCCGAAGATGGAGGCACTCACCGCCGCCGAAAAAACCGGCATGATCTGTGGAGGGGCCTCCCTGTTTCTCGGGCTCGGCGTCCTGTTGATTTTCTGTCTTCCGGAGGATTCGGTTTTTCGAAGCGAGGGAGAGCTGACCTCTTTCTCCGCGCCCCTGATGAAGGTCATCGTGCCGCTGATCTTCCTTCTCTTCATCGTGCCGGGTATCGTTCACGGCTACGTCTCGGGCAGGTTCAAATCGCACCGGGATGTCATCAAGGGAATGAGCAGCACGATGAGCACCATGGGTTACTACCTGGTGATGGCATTCTTCGCCTCGCTCTTCATCTATTCCTTTAAGGAGTCGCACCTTGGCGCTCTCCTCGCCGTGAAGGGAGCGGGTGTACTCAAATCGCTCGACCTGCCGGTGCAGTTCACGATTGTCGGGATCATCCTGCTCTGCGCCTTCGTCAACCTGGTGGGCGGCTCGGCCTCGGCCAAGTGGGCCCTCCTGGCGCCGATCTTCGTGCCGATGCTCATGCAGTTGGGGATCTCCCCCGAGCTGACCCAGGCGGCCTATCGCGTCGGTGATTCGAGCACCAATATCGTTACCCCGCTGATGCCCTATTTCCCGCTGGTGGTCGCTTTCTCGCAGCGCTATGTGAAGAAGGCCGGAGTCGGAACGATTATCTCGCTGATGCTTCCCTACAGCCTAGCCTTTATCGTCTTGTGGACGGGTTTCCTGCTGGTCTACTGGGGGGTTGGGCTTCCCCTGGGTATCGGCTCCTAGTGCGGAGGAAACAGGTTTCGCTCAGAGGATGTCGAGAACGTCCTCCGGGGGCCGTCCGATCCGCGCATCCTCCCCCGCAACGACGATAGGCCGCTCGATGAGGATCGGGTTCAGGGCCATGGCGGCGATGAGGGCCGCGTCATTATCCTCGCTGGAGGCGAGGCCGAGCTCAGCGAAGGGCGCCTCCTTCCTGCGGATTAATTCGATCGCTCTGATGCCGAGCTTGTCGAGGAAATCTGAGATGGTTGCGGCGTCCGGCGGCGTCTTCAGGTACTCGATGATCTCCGGTTCGATGCCACGATCCCGCAGGAGAGCGAGGGTCTGGCGGCTCTTTGAACAACGTGGATTGTGATAGAGAGTGACCTCGCTCATTTGGAGTTCTTTTCCCGGCGTTGGACCTTGAGATCGCTGTTCTGGATTGTTTTGTCAGCCAGCTTGACCTCCTTGTCCCAGAAGTGCTTTTCAAGAAAAGCGAGGCCCAGCTGATCCAGCGGTGTTCCGCGCACTCCGTGGCCGCCGCCCTCGACGCGGATGAAGATGGACTCGACCTCGATCTTGTCGAGGGCCTTGTCGAGAATTTCAGATTGGTGAACCGGTACCAACACGTCTTTCGTGCCGTGGATGATGAGAAAGGGGCAGGCTTTCTCGCTGATGTAGCTCATTGGCGAAGCGTGCAGCGTCTTCTCCTTGTTCTCCTGGATCGGGCCACCGATCAGCAGGCTCTCGGGTGAGCGGGGAGCATCGTGGTCCATCTTGCCCGGCTTAGAGTTCATCAGGAGGAACTGGGTCGGCCCGAAATAGTCGAGGACCGCCGCGACGCTCCCGGAGTAATCCTTGTAGGGCCCGAGGTCGCCCTCGAGGTCTTTGTTAGTCCCGGTGACTCCCAGCATGGCGACGAGGTGGCCGCCCGCGGATGTTCCGTAGACGGCTATTCGCTTCGGATCGAGGCCGTATTTCTTCGCGTTGGCCTTCAGCCAGCGGATCGCGGCCTTGCAGTCGTGTAGCTGCGCCGGCCATTTCTTCTCGCCGCTGAGACGGTAGCCGATCGAGACGCCGGCGTATCGGCCCGTGTCCAGGTAGGCGCCCAGCCGGTTGAGGCCGCCCTCCTTCGAGCCCTGCCTCCAGCCGCCTCCGTGGATGTAGGCGATGACCGCCAGGGGTCTGTCGGTGGCGCGCTTTTCAGGCAGCGCCAGGTCGAGGGTCTGGCGCGGATTGTCGGTGCCGGCGTAGGCGATGTTCCGCTCGATCTTGACGCCCTGGAGGACGCGGGGCTGGCGGGTTTGAGTGCGGTTTCGCGGGAGGCCGCGGACGAAGGTGAGATGCTCCTTGAGCGAGATGAAGCCGTCCCTGTCGGTGTCGACACGCGCGAAAAATTTTCGGTTTCGCTCAGGAAGCTCCTCGCGCGTAAGCTTGCCGTCCTTGTCGCTGTCCCACTCGGTGAAGCGGCGGTCGGGCTTGAGCTCCTGGGTGGCGGAGAGCATCGGCAGGAGCAGGGCGCAGCAGGAGATTGTCGTTATTTTGAATTCCCGGATCATGGGGTCCTCGTAACTAGCGAGTGGATGAGAGATTCAGCCAAACCGACAGTATAGCCGGGTTCCTGGGCGGCTTCCATCGTCCTGGTCAATGCGGGGAGAGGATGCCGCCGAGATATTAATTAACTTGAAGCAGGCTCCAGGGAGTCCATAAGATCAGGGAAGTGAGAGTGAATGTTCGCAACAAACCAGGGCTTCTTTGAAGGCGCCACCCAATGAAATCTTACAGCCGCTTCCGCCTGGCCGGCCTGCCGTTCCTTTTTCTCCTGGCGGCGAGCCCGTCACTTTTCCCTGATGACTGGCCGAACTGGCGCGGGCCGAATCACGATGGCATCAGCTCGGAGAAGGGGCTCTCCTTCACCTGGAAGTCGAAGCCGAAGGTGCTCTGGAAGCGTGAGCTCGGCGCCTCCTTCAGCTCTTTCGCCGCGGTGGGGGAGCGGGTCTATACCTGCGGCACCGGCGGGGGCAAACAGAAGCTCATCTGCCTGGGCGCGGTCGACGGCAAGCCGGTCTGGGAGATCGATATCGAGGGAGAGCTCCAGGAGCGACAGGGAGGCGATGGCTGCCGGGCGACTCCCGCGGTCGACAACGGCCTGGTCTACGTGCTGGGAGCGAAGGGAACGTTGCTTTGCGTCAAGGCAAAGGATGGCCGTGAGGTCTGGCGCCAGAAGTTTTCCGCCGCCCCGACCTGGTTCTACAGCGGCTCTGTCCTCATCGAGGGGGACCTGGCCGTGGTCTCTCCCGGGGGCGGCGACGGAAGCCTGGCGGCCTTCAACAAGAAGACCGGTTCGAGGGTGTGGAAGGCGGGCTCGGATGGAGCCGGCTACGCTACCCCCTATCCGTTCACCTTCGAGAAGACCCGTTATATCGCCTGCTTCAGCGCCAAGGAGATTCTGGTGGTCGAGGCGGACGACGGCAGCGTGGCCTGGAGGTCCACCTGGAAAACCAGCTACGACGTCAACTCCGCCACACCGATTTATGATGATGGAAACCTCTTTGTCAGCTCCGGCTACGGCCATGGCTGCGCGCTCTTCCGGCTTCGTAAATCCGGCGGCAAGCTCACTGTCCGCGAGGTCTGGAAGAACCAGGTCATCCGCAGCAAGTTCCAGACCTGCGTGCTCTACAAGGGCTTCCTCTTCGGAGCCGATGAGCAGGCCCTGAAATGCGTCCAGCTGAAGACCGGCAAGCTCGTCTGGAGAAAAGATCGTCTTGGGGCTTCTGGCGGACGCGGCAGCAGGACCCGCCACGGGACCTTGACCCTGGCCGATGGCCACCTGATCTTCCTGGCGGAGAACGGCCAGCTGCTGATCGCGAAGGCCTCGCCTTCGGGTTTCAAGCCGCGCGCGGGGGCAAAGCTGCTCTCCGGGCGCTGCTGGACCGCTCCGGCGCTTCAGGACGGACGGCTCTACCTGCGCAGCCTCGACACGGCCGTCTGTATCGACCTGGGGAAATAGGCCG